>WQXD01000053.1 GCA_009785015.1 Oscillospiraceae bacterium
CGCCCCCGCATAGCTGTATTATATCACATTTTTTCGCGTTTGTAAACAGTTTTTTGAGATTATTTCGCCGAATCCGGAAAAATTTCGGATTTATATCCAAAAATCCTGATAGCTGCCCGAGATTTTGCGCGCGGTACGGGCGTCGACGCGCTCGGTTCCGTTTTGCCTTGAAGCGTAGTCGCAATAATCGGCGCGCGTGTATTCTATCTTTATTTCCATAGGCAGCAGCGGCTTGAAAGCGGGTTTCTTCTCCGATTTTTCAACTGCCGCTTTCGCGGCCCGCCTTATTCTTTCAACCGCCCTGTCAGCCGGAACAAGCGCCGCGTTCTCCCTCGATATACCCTTTTTTACGCATGCCGTTTCTATATCGCCGAAAAACTGCGTGGCCTCGTGTACGGCCGCTTCGTCTCCGCTCACCATTATCATCGGCACGTCATAATGCGCGCAAACCATCGCCCATTGCCCGAGTTCCCCCATTTTGCGCCCGTTTACATAATAGTTATATACCGCTTCGCTGCTTTGGGTATGGTCCAGAAACCCGTTGAGGGTCCCCGCCATCGCGTGGGCTCCGATAAAAAAAGTGCCGAAATAACTCCCGTCTATTATCCCCCACCATTTTTTATTGGGTTTCGTGTCATGCTGGGCCCGCTTATCGAGCAGACCAAGGTCAAAATTTCCCCCGCCTCCGTGGCTGTCCAACACGGTAACATGGGTCGCCCCGCCTTCAAAGGCCCCGTCTATGGCGGCGTTGACGTCGGTCATGAGTCTTTTTATGCTATACCCCAAATTCGCGCTTGAGGCTTTGACCATTTCGCCCTTATCTATGCCGCTTATTCCCTCTAAATCCGTATGTATATATATTTTTTTCATTTTTATTCATCTCCCTTGTTATTTGGATTATTTCACGGTGAAATCGTAGACCCCCCGCGACCCGTCGAACTGATGTATGCGGAACAGCGCGCGTTCGGCAAATTCAAAACTTTTTAATTTGCCGTTATCGTCCAAAGCCGCAAACAGGCCCTTGCGGCGGCAGTAATCAGAAGCGTATGCCCTATACCCGGCTGCCGTATCCGGTTGTTTTTCCGCGAGGTTTTCAAGTTCGTTTTTGTCTTTTTCGAGGTCGAACAGCTGCTCTCTTCCGCCGTTTGCCATGTATATGTATTTGTAATTCTCGTTTCTCACCATCAATTTGAAATATTGGGTGCCGGGGCGCATATAGCACGAAAACAAATGTTGCCTTGCGGGCGCGTTTCCCGTTATATTTCCCAAAATGTCCGCTCCGTCGCGGAAATCGGCCACTTGGGCCGCCGACGCGGCGATTCCGAACAGATCCGACAAGGCGGCAATGGAAGCCTTTCGCGTATCCGCGGCGATTTTGTCCGGCCAGCTCACAAAAAAGGGAATGTGGCAGGACTGCTCGAAATAGCACTCCTTCTGCCAAGCCGAATGGTCGCCCGTCATGTCGCCGTGATCGGTAAAAAAGCATATGAGCGTGTTGTCAGAATTGCCGCGCGCTTCGACACAGTCCAGAATTTTTCCCAAACAGGCGTCTATGTAGCTTATTTCACCGTAATAACGCGCTTTTGCTTCCCTCGCGGAAAAATCGTTTAGTTCGTTTGCCCATATGAGATAATTCATCCAGGGGATCTGTTCGTCCATATGGTCGCAGCACAACTCGCCGCGCACGGGATTCGGCATTTTATCCGGGTTGTACATGCGGTTATACGGTATCGGCGGCGCGAAAGGCGGATGCGGCCCGATAAACGAAACAAATCCGAAATAGGGCCGCAAAAGGCCGTCTTCGGCGGATATGAGTTCAACCGCTTTTTCGGCGGCGTAATTTTCGACGGTCAGTTCCGCGGGAAGCGGGCTTGTCTGGGGCATGTAATACATATCCGTGCGTTCTCCGTGAAGCTGTTCTATGAAATCGTATTCCGGATGTTTGTCGCGTATAAACGAGGCGTAGCCGTCCTTGCCCCGCTGTTCGGTTGAACCGTAGAGCTCTTCGGTGTGTATGTGGGTCTCAAATCCCAAATCCTCGAATGTATCGGGGCATGTGTGAAATTTGCCCACGCCGAAAGTGCGGTAACCGGCCTTTTTTAAACTCCTTGCGAGATAAGGCCCGCAGCGTTCTTCCATATCCGCGGGAAGCCCGTCGAGAGGGGAGGGGACTTCGTTTGAATAGCATCCGGTGTTGTGCGGTTCACGCCCGGTCATGATGGTATATCTCGCCGGGACGCATACCGGGCAGGTGGAATAGGCGTTTGTAAACAGCGCCCCGCGCCGGGCGAGACGGTCCAAATTGGGCGTATGTATTATATCGTTTCCCAGAGCCGCGATGCAGTCGTACCTGAGCTGGTCGCACATGATATACAAAATATCCGGTCTTTTTTGCATAAGCCAGAGCCTCCTTGAAATAATTATAAGGATAAGTATATTATATAATTATATGCAATAACCGTTCATTTGTCAAGCTGTCAGCCGCGAAAAATTTACAATTATTTTTTCGGGATTTAAAATTTTTGATTTGCATTTATGATATAATAACCACAATATTCAGGTGGGAGTTATCTCAAAAAAGGAAGGTTAAGTTTTATGTTTTGCGATCTAATCGATTTTAACGATTTGCCGCTTGCGGAATGGGAAGCGCTGCTCGGGCTCGGGTTTGATATCTGCGACTCCTTCGCGGCGTACTGCGACTGCCTCAAAGGCAGAATTTTGGCCTCTTTGTTTTATGAACCGAGCACAAGGACAAATCTGTCGTTTCAGGCCGCCATGCAAAGGCTCGGAGGCGGAGTGATCGGTTTTTCCGGCACTTCGGCGACTTCCGTCGCGAAAGGGGAAACCCTGAAAGACACCGTAAAAATCGTTTCGAATTATGCCGATGTGATAGTCATGCGCCATCCAAACGAGGGAGCGGCGTATGCGGCTTCGCTTTATTCCAAGCTTCCGGTGATAAACGCAGGGGACGGGGGGCACCTTCACCCCACCCAGACAATGGTCGATTTGTTTACCATAAGCAAATTAAAAGGCAAAAAAATGACGGGGCTCGCCGTCGGGATCTGCGGGGATCTGCTGTACGGAAGAACCGCCCATTCGCTTCTCAGGGCTTTTTCAATGTATACGGGCAATACTTTTTACCTCATATCCACTCCGGCCCTGCAGACGCCGGAATATTTTTTGTCGGAGCTGAGAAAACATAACAAAATAATCGCGGCCGATACGATAGAAGAATGTATAGGCGAGCTCGATATCATATACATGACGAGAATACAGCGCGAAAGATTTGCCAGCGACGAAGATTACAAAAAACAAACCGGGATATATATTTTAGACAAAAACAAATTGAAAAAAGCCAAAGACGATCTGGCTATACTCCATCCGCTTCCCAAGAACGACGAAATTGCCGCGGAAATCGACGACGACCCGAGGGCGAAATATTTTTTTCAAGCCGAACTTGGACTGTATATACGGATGGCGCTGCTTGTCAAAATCCTCGAGGGCCCCAAGCCGCCTCCCAAAACGAAAATATCGGGCAATACCGAAAAAAAATGCGAAAATATATCGTGCGTGACAAAAACCGAAAAGGGCATTCCGGATATAGCCAAAACAAGCGGCGGCAAATCCGTCTGCGCCTACTGCGAAACCCTGTTTAGTCTATGTTGATCAACTTATCTATTATTTTTTGCAGATTTTTGAATATATTTGCGCTTTGCTTTTCATAAACCGAAGCAAAATTATGTTCGACTTTCGTTATCATGGGCGCTATCATGCTTATGAGACTGTTTCCGGCGTAATACGATATATCATACATCCTGCTCTCGAGAATGATATCGAGCATCTCCGAAGAATCGTCGTCGCGGGAATATTTTGTTTTGAGCGCGATATCGTAATATGCGGGAACGGCGATATTGTATGACGCTATCGACATCGCCTCGAGGACATATCCGGTGCGGTTGTTTTCGCCGTTGGTGATGGGAATGCACATGATGGGCGAAGCTCCGCCGACGTGCGTGAGATAACTTTTTTGGTTTTCGTCGAGTTTGGGGTATGGCAGAACGCCGAAATCCACATCCATTCCGCGGAGCAGTTCGATATTTCTCAATATGATCGCGTACAAAAATATTCTGTTATCCTCGAAATATTTGAGCCCCTCATATAAGTCAAGCCCCGTGTACGCGCTTTGCTTATCGACGAACAGATCGTACAGCATATCCACAAGCGACTGGCACCGCGCAATATCGGCGTTCGGCTCATATTTCCCGTCGCCGTCTATATATCCGCGCAATAAATCAGACGAAAAAACCCAGTTGAAAGTCATGCTGGCGGGATCCTGTATATAGCCGAACAGGTCGTCTTTCGGTTTATATGCGCCGTCGCCGTTGAGATCGGAAGATATATTTTTTACTATTTTACTCATTTTGTCAAGGGTCCATTCGCCTTGTTTTACAAGCGAATATAAATTTTCGACTTCATAGTTCTCCGCCAATTTTTTGTTGAAAATCATCGCGAGGGTATCGTCTATTTCGCTGATCAGTATGCTGCCGGACATATTATATAATCTGCCCTGCACCGCCAACCCGGCGGCGCAGCGCGCGCTCCACCACGGCGCGGAAAAATCGACGTTTTGCAAATCATGAAAATTTTTAAAAAGCCCTTCCGAGGCAAGCGCCATAGCCGAACCCTTATACAAATTTACCATATCGTATATATCATCGCCGGCTTTGATAGTCTTTCTCGCGTCCCCGTCGGGATTCATCGACGGGACAGTTTTTATTTTCACGTTATATCTGTCAAACAGCATCGAGTTGCGCCGAAAGATTGCGTCGTCTATTGTATCGCCGGTTTCTTCTTCGACCATTATTTCCTGAACAAATCTGTTTGTGTCGTTTATTCCGGCTTCGAGAGTCAAAAAAGTGAATTCGTAACCGGCGAAATCCCCATCGCCGATGGTCGCAAACATATCTTCCGGTTCATCTGACTGCGTTTGATCCGCACTGCCGGCATTTTCGTTGTTGTCCGCGTCGTTTTTTTGGTTTTTATCCGTCGTGTCCGCGTTGCATGAAAAAAGATTTATAAATATAAGAATCAAAATGATAAAAAATAAAATAATTTTGTGTTTCATGATTGTTTTTGCCTTTCTTCGTTACATTTATTATCTCACATTCTTTGAGCAGTTCGTTGTATTACCATATCCTGCCATTTTTCGTCCAATGTGACAAATCTTGCCGACCAGCCCGAAATGCGCACCGACAGCGATTTGTATTCCTCCGGATTTTTCTGCGCTTCCAACAAAATCCTATTGTCTATAACGTCCATATTCATAAAAAACCCGCCCAAAGACACAAATCCGCGTATCAGGCTCTTGATCGCTTCGATGTCGTTTTCACCTTCAACGCCTGCCGGGAAAAGTTTTATGTCGAGGCTCGCCCCGGTCGTCATCTTTTTTAAATCCGCTTTGCAGTGCGATCTTATAATCGCCGTCGCGCCATTTTGATCGGTTCCCGGCGTGGGTGAAAAATTTCCGGCCAAAACGTCGCCCTTTTTATATCCGTGCGCCGAAGCGGTTCTCGTCCACTGCCAGTCAATCTGCCTGCCGAACGTGCTGATTCCCGGAGGGTTCAGTACCGGCGATTTGATATTCGCGTTTTTAAACGATTTTGCGAAATCGTCCACGATTCCCGCGGCAATTTCGTCGACCTCGTCGTTGTCGTTCCCGAAATAGACATAACGGTTCTGTATATCTTTTCGCAGGGTTTCCTCGCCTTCCCAGTTGTTTTTTAGTATCGTGAGAAAATCCGAAAGAGCCATTTTCTTTTCGTCAAAGACAAATTTTTTGATGGCGTATAAACTGTTCGCGGTATCCGCCAGTCCGCCTATATGCGGAGATACGACAACATATTTGGGCCCGCCCTCCAGATAAGACCGTCCGTTTTCTATGCAGCCCTCTATAAACATGGAAACCGCGGAACAGGGCATTTTCTTTTTCCATTCCCAATCGCCGCACTTGTCTTTTTTGTCCTCATCTGCATCTACGAACCAGGTTGATATATCGCGCCGCAAATTTGCGACATGATTTGAAAGGTCCTTGACAAACTGCGAATACAGAGCCTCGAAACTGTCATAATCCGCCGGGTCGCTTTCCAATTTCAAAGTATCGCGCTGTAAGATATACAAACTGTCGAAAGGGCAGTATGAAAAATAAGTCTTGCCCGGAATCTGCACTTCCCAGCAGCCGTCGTTGGCGAAACACCGCGCTTCTTTTAGACTGTATCCGAAATCAACCAGGCTGTCTATGATAAGCGCGTCGTTATATACAGCCACTATCCCGCCGCCGTGCCGTATGACTTCGCTTGTTTTTTTCATCAACGGTTCGGGCGTTTTGTCGTTTATGCGAACGGCTATGGGAAAATCTCCGATGGGAAGCTCTTCTATGATTTCAAGAACCAGATAAGTGACCGCATTTGTAATATCGTTCCCGTTTTCGTCCGCTCCCGACAAAACGATATTCTGATAATGCTGCGCGTCGCCGCTTCCCCTCGGGGTATCTTTCTGTATCCATTCGCAGCCCTTGATAAAAAAACTTGCGAGAATTTCCCGCGCCTGATCTATGGTCAGCGTACCCTGTTGCAAATCGCATTCCAAAAATTCGCCGAGTATGACGTCAATCCTGCCGATACCCGACCAGTTGCCGGTCAGTCTTGTGAATGCGAACAAAAACCACAGGCTCTGCACCGCTTCGTAAAAGTTGCGCGCCGGACCAAAGGGCACTTGCAACAGATTTTTATAAATTTCGGGTTTGATGTTTTTGGTTTCGTCTACATAACGCGCGTGCCATATCTTAAAGGCGCCGATTGTTTTTAACATACTCTCCAATGTCTGAATTTTATACGGGTCTTCAAAAAGTTCCAGTTGGTTTTTTATTTTTTCCTCAATGGCGCCGACGCCGTTTTTTACGGCGTAGTCAAACCCCAGCGTCAAATGGCTTATGCTCCCGAAAACATATTTGCCCATATATTGCGCGGGTATGACGTGCCCGATGGACCCTCCCAAAGCGGCGGCTCCGCTTATGAGCTCTTCTTCGCAGATGCGCAAAGGCGCTTCCTGCGCGATTTTTAATATCATAGCGTCATATTTTTCATAATCCGACATGGTTTCGAATCCGTATGTGCCGTCCATACTGACGAAAGGCGTTTTCATGGCTTCGTCTCCGTAATATCCCATAAGCGACCTATGGGCGAATTCTCTTGTACTTTCGGATAACCTGACGGGGCGCTTTGTTTTTGCAGCCGAATAAAATATCATGATATAACTGACCCCCCTTTGTAATTAGAGTATTTAAATTATATCATATAATCATAATAGTGTCAAGAGCGAAAAAATTAATAAAGCGTTCGGCTTTTTTTAACTTTTTTTACCTCAAACTCGGGTTGTGACAACTGTAGTATTGACAATAAAATTATTTTATGATAGAATACAAGTGTATTTGACATGATAAAAAACAAATAAAAACTATTGTTTGGCGGGGAGGCACGAAAGTGGACGAATTTAGGAGATATGAGCCGTTGTTTGGGTCGTGGACGGTAGACCGTGTCCTCGGGGAGGGCAGTTTCGGCAAGGTGTACGCATTGAAGAAAACGAATTTCGGCAGAGAATATTTTTCGGCCCTGAAAGTCATCTCGATCCCTCAGAGCCGGTCGGAAATCTCCAGCCTGCGTTCGGAGGGTATGGACGACCAGAGCATCAAGACGCATTTTGAGCTGTTCGTAGCGGACGTGGTGTCAGAGTTCGACCTGATGTCGCGGTTCCGCGGCAACAGCAACATAGTGAGTTACGAAGACCATTTGCTCATACCGCACGACGACGGGTTCGGCTATGATATTATGATCCGCATGGAGCTTCTGACGAGTTTGGTGAAAGTGTTGGAGCAGAACCGTTTTTCGAAAAAAGACATAATCCAGTTAGGCATAGACATGTGCAAAGCGCTGGAGTTATGCCAGAAGCACAATATCATACACAGGGACATCAAACCGGAAAACATATTTGTGTCGGATAACGGCGACTATAAACTGGGGGATTTCGGCATAGCGCGGACGGTGGAGAAAACGGTGGGAGAGATGTCGAAAAAGGGGACATATACATATATGGCGCCGGAAGTGTACAAGGGTGAGCCGTACGGGAGTGACGTAGACCAGTACTCGCTGGGCATTGTGCTGTACCGGCTGCTGAACGGCAACCGGACGCCGTTTCTGCCGCCGTCGCCGGCGGCGATCACGCACACAGACCGCGAAAACGCATTGCTGTGGCGCATGGGCGGGGCGAAGATACCGCTGCCGCCGGGTGCGGAGGGACGGCTGGCGGAGATCGTGATGAAATCGATCGAGTACAAGCCGAAAGACCGATTTGTAAGCCCGATGCAGATGCGGAAAGAGTTAGAGACGATCATGTACACAGAGAACGAGAGGCAAATCATATACCCGCTGGGCGACCGCGTGGAGTTACCGTCGAGCAAATCCACCGACGAGAAAGGGCAGCAGCAGGCAAGCGCAGGCGCGGCAGACAGTTCGGCGGGCAAAAAGATACCCGTTGCGGACGGGACCGACGGGACTGTATATATGCCGCCGGAAACCGACAGGGCCGCATATATACCGGCAGGCGCGGCAGTAATGGAATTAGACGCCACAGTGGCAGATACGTCGTTCAGAGGGCCGACATATATACCGCCGCAAAACATGCAGTCGGCAGAGAATAAAAAACCGTGGATCAAATGGGCGGTTCTGGCGGGGGCAATATGCTTTGTGCTTTTGATAGGCGTGGTCGCAGTGATTCTGATTCCGAAGCTGTTTTCTGACGACAGCGGAATCGCTTCGTTTACCGGGGTCACTGTGGACAATATTTCAAATACGGACACGACCTCCGGCGAGGAAATACGCGGAAATACTATCGGCAACACTTCCGGCAATATTTTAAACGGGGGATTTGTCGCTCAAAGCGGCGGATGGGTATATTTCGAAGTCGAGAACTCCAGTTTATATAAAATGCGCGACGACGGTTCAGGCAAAACCAGATTAAACGGCGACGTAAACAGGTATATCAATGTTATCGGTAACTGGTTATATTACAGCAACGGAAGCGACGGCAATAAAATTTATAAAATCCGTACCGATGGTACTGAAAAAACAAAATTAAGCGACGATGAAAGCGAGTATGTCAATGTTGTCGGCGACTGGTTATATTACAGCAACGGGAGCGACGGCAATAAAATTTATAAAATCCGTACCGATGGTACTGAAAAAACAAAATTAAGCGACGATACAATCGTATTGTTTAGTGCTGTCGACGACTGGATATATTACAATAACGAGGGCGACGGCAATAAAATTTATAAAATCCGCGCCGATGGTACTGAAAGGACAAAATTGAGCGACGACGGCAGCGAAGTATTTAACGTCGTTGGGGACTGGATATACTACAATAATAGCGGCGACGGCAATACGCTCTATAAAATGCGTACTGACGGCACTGACAGAGCCAAATTGAGCGACGATTTATGCCAATTTATCAACGCCGGAGACGAATGGGTATATTATACCACTTGGCGGGATGGCGACCTTTATAAAATCCGCACCGACGGCACGGGCAAAACCAGAGTCGGCAACGACAAAACCGGTTATATCAACGTAATAAACGACTGGGTGTATTATTGCAATTGGAGCGAGGATTATAAATATTATAAAATCCGTTCAGATGGGACAGGGCGGTTACCGATAGAAAGCGAACTCAACGCATCATTAATGGCTCCGACGGAACCGAGCGGGCCGCCTCCAACAGAACCGACAGCACCTGATAATACGCGCGGCCCGGAACCAACCGAGCCGTCTCCGACAGAACCGACAAGGCCGACGCAACAGCCCACACAGCCTCCGACGCAACCTCCTACACAGAAGCCACCGCAACCCACGCAGGCTCCAACGCAGGCTCCAACGCAGGCACCCACTCAGAAACCGCCGCAACCTACGCAACCTCCGACACAAGCACCTACTCAAAAACCTCCTCAGCCAACACAACCCCCGACTCAACCTCCGACACAGGCCCCCACTCAAGCGCCTACTCAACCCCCGACTCAAAAACCTACTATAACAAATTTTTCAGATAAAGTATGGACGGATATAGCCAATGATAATTATGTCGAAGTAAATTTAGGGCAGAACTACGCGGTGGTGGACGGGTTTTATATATGCGTGACAGAAGGCGAGTACTGGACTGATGATTCCAGCGGACAAAATTATTTCTTGATAGGGATTACCGTCACAAATTATCTCAGCGATTCGATTATTTTAGAGGCGATTGATTTTGTCTGCGCGTATGATACCAACGCTTTCAAAACGGCGGATTTAAGAATCGACGTAACTACAAATCCGAACGGAGCTTTGTTTACTTGTCCGGTGGAAATTCAGTCAAACGGATACGCGGATCTGGTATTTGGATTTAAGATACCATACAGAGGCGTTGACTGGGTAGTATTCGCTTATACGAATATGTGGGGCGATTATTATTCCGGAGAGTCATATGTCTATATTGCCTTGGGGGAAGGATAAAATAATAGACCTCCTCGAAAACGGCAGAAGGGACAGACAATTCACACAAAGTTCATGCAATATATATATAATTGTGATAAAATAAAACAAGGGCTTAAAAAGTGGATTATGAAAGATATTATGAGAAAGCACAAAAGCTGAAGGTGGAAGATTTCAAACAGATAATCGGAGTAAAAAAAGAAACATTTGTAGAAATGGAAAAGGTATTGCTTGAAGACGAGAGCATAGAGGTAATACTGGTAGATGTGATGGAATGTCCAAATGTCAACGCGAAAATCAAAGTATTCAAAATCATGGCGAACAAATACCGCAACCGCAGAAAACGCCATGCTTTACGCGCTAATCTTATCTGCGGTATTATGAATTTTGATGCTCGGACTTACTTTCCGAGGAAGTGTAATTAAGATAAACAAAGTGGAAGTGGAATATGAAACAAATAATGACGGCGGCGGCGAGCGTGAATATGGGGAAAAAACGTGAGAATAACGAAGATAACCTGTATTTCAACGGGGAATTTCTGACGGAGGAAACGAGGGAGAAGTCTGCCGATTTCGAAGCGGTATGCGGCGACAGACGGCAGTATTACGCCGTGTGCGACGGCATGGGGGGCGAAGAGCTTGGGGAATTGGCGTCGCTGACCGCCGTGGAGACCCTGCACAAATATGCAGACCTGCTGAAATATGATGATAACGACAAGTGGGAAAACATAGACGAGGCGTGGGAGCGTTGTATTCGTGAGGCCAACGGCTTGATCTGCGAGGCGCAGAAAAGCCGCGGGGCCGACCGTATCGGTACCACTCTGGCGCTGCTGGCCGTCGAAAACAATTTTGCCCATTTGTACAACGTAGGGGACAGCCGGATTTATCTGTTCCGGAAGGGGAAATTGGCACAGGTATCATTCGACCATACGGTGGTGGCGAACTCGGTGAAGATGGGCATACTGACACCGGAGCAGGCGAGAACGCACCCGCACCGCAACCGCCTGAGCCAGTATGTGGGCATCGACCCGGAGGAAATGGTGATCGAAGCGCACAAAAGCATCATGGAACTCAGGAACAAAGATATATTCGTGCTGTGCAGCGACGGGTTGACGGATATGCTTGACGACGCGGAAATCAGCGGTATCCTGAAAGGGGCGAGCGGGCCGGCGGGGGCGGTGCGGCGGTTGATGGACGAGGCGTTGTCGCGCAACGGGAGAGATAACATAACGATCATTGTTTTGGCATATAAACGCACTTTCTGGTAAATTTAAGATAATCTTTGAAAATTTAACAAACTAACGAAGTAAAAAACTAAGGAGGCGGGTCGCACTTGCCGAAAGAATCTATTATTACGTTCACTTTTAAAAACGCTGGGACACAGACTTTTGTAATCAACGAACAGCAGAATTATTATACGATAGGCAGGAACCCGGACTGCGGGATTTATGTGAACGATGCGTCTGTTTCAGGCGTTCACGGACGCTTTTTCTTGCAAAACGACAAATTATTTTATGCGGACTTAAACAGCACGAACGGTTCTTTTGTAAACGGCAGACAGATCACTAAGGCCGTAGAACTGCATGACGGTTCAGTAATTTTTGTCGCTGGAATCCATTCCGCGATAAAATTGACCGTCGCGCTGCCGGAAGAAAGCCAGACAATATCTGTCGAAGCTTCCGTTTCTATTCCCGCTCTTCCAAATAACCCAAATAATTTAAATGATTTGAGCGGCAAAGAAACGATTCTGATCGGGCGCGACCCCAGTTGCGATATTACGCTGAACAATCAGAACGTGTCGCGTTTCCATGCGAAATTGCTGAGACGCAACGGACGTTTTTACGTGGAGGACAACAACAGCACAAACGGCACGTTCATCAACGGGACGCGTATCGACAGGGTCTGCGAAATTACCGTAAAAGACGACGTATATGTCGCAAGCGTCCGTCTGCGGTTGAAAAACGGCGTTCTGACGCAGGACGACGCGGAAGAAAAAGGGCTTTCCGTCCAGGTGTGCGATTTATTCCGGAAAGTACCCGCCGGGGACGGCAAAACAAAAATACTCCTCGACCATATCAGCCTGTCTATCGAACCCAACGAATTCGTGGCGATTATCGGCGGTTCCGGCGCGGGGAAATCCACGTTCACAAATGTCCTGTGCGGCAAAACAGCGCCTTCGGCTTATAAAGGCCATGTGGGGTTCAACGATTCCTCGGCGGCGAGCAGGGGGATTTTCAAGAGCGTAATCGGCTATGCGCCGCAGAACGACGTTTTATATCACGACCTGACCCTTCATCAAATGCTCTTTTATTCTGCAAAGCTGAAAATGCCGCAGGACACGAAAACTGCGGAATACGAAGAAAGAGTGAAATATGTCATTAAGAGGGTCGCGCTTACGGGGCATGAAAATACGTTGGTAAGACGACTGAGCGGGGGTCAGCAGAAACGAGCCAGCATAGCCGTGGAACTGCTGTCCGCCCCCAAGCTGTTTTTTCTTGACGAGCCGACTTCCGGCCTTGACCCCGCCACAGAACGCACGCTGATGCGTATGCTGAAAAACATGACGCAGGACAATAAAACGATCATCGCCGTCACCCATGTAACGCAAAATCTGAATTTGTGCGACAAAGTTATTGTATTAGGCAAAGGGGGGAAGCTCTGCTTTTTCGGGACCCCCCAAAACACATGCAATTATTTCGGCGTGACCGATATTGTGGATATATACGATAAAATAAATGAAAATCCGGCTGAGTGGCAGCAAAAATATCAGGAACTGAAACGGGCGCAGGGACATCAGGCAGAAGAAAACGCGGGCGTCCAAGCGCACAGGGACTCCGGTTATGACACGAAAAAAGCCAAAAAAGATATGAAATTAGGGTATAATTCCGGCTGGAGCCAGTTTCTGGTCTTGTCGGCGCGGTATTTGCGGCTAACGTTCGGCGACCCGAAACGTATGCTGTTGCTATTACTGCAAGCGCCCCTTTTGGGCGTACTTCTGATGCTGGTCTCCAACAGCTCGTCAGATAACGCCGTTTTTGAGTATTCAACCTCCGCAAAATCAATGCTGTTTTCCTTGACCTGCGCGGCGTTTTGGGTCGGGATGCTCAATTCGATTCAGGAAATCTGTAAAGAAAAAGACATATTCGCGCGGGAAAAAATGTCCACTGTCCGGTTGTTCCCGTATATTGCCTCCAAAATCTCCGTGATAGGCATACTGTGCGTCTTTCAGGCTTTTGTATTGGTCCTCATCGTGCAGATTTTCAGCGGCCTGCCCGAAAATACATTGGGGATACAGCCGTTTTTAGGATATTTTATAACCGCATGCCTGACTACGGTGTGCGCCGCTTGTTGGGGTCTGGCTGTTTCCAGCCTTTCACCTAACCCCGACAGGGCGATGGCGATCGCGCCCATCATTTTGCTCCCGCAGATTTTATTTTCGGGCGTGGTTTTTGAATTGACGGGGCTGATGAATTTAATCTCGAACTTTATCCCCTGCAAGCTCAGTATGCAGAATTTCGGCACGCTGACAAATTTCAACGCGCTACCGACATCTCAGGACTTGGCTGAAAAATCAATAAACGCCATGTACAGCGTGACAAATTCAAATAATATTTACGGCACATGGCAGGGACTGCTTATTTCCTCGGTTGTATGCATCGCCATTTTTACGGTGGCGTTAAAATTAAAATCCAAAGAATAAAAAAATTAAAAATTATTAAAATTTGAAGGAGAATGAAAATGGGCAAAAAAATAATTATTGGCATTTTAGCGTTAATTTTGGTCGGCATGAATACCGTGGGATGTTCTTTGTTTTCCGCTTATAACGACTATTCGACTTATTCAAGCGCGTTCAAAAAGACTTTCGATACCGACAGCATGGAACTGACCACAGGCGTAAAGGCTTCGTTGGACGGAGGCACTGAAATCTCGTCCACAGGGACGTTTAAATTAAAAGGCATGAAAGGCACCCCGCAATTTATCAATATTATGACAATCAGCGGGCAGACCGTCACGCAGTTCTGCGACGGCGAATTTGTATACACCGACGACGGAGCGAGCAAAAACAAAATGAAACTCGGGCAGAGCTCCGAACCGCAGCCGCAGCAGCAAAAACAAAACGCCGAATTTTCTTACGACTCTTATATAAGCGAATTTTCCAGCTTGATAGACGCAGGCAAAATCAAAGAGATGAGTTCGCTTGAACCGATTGCCGAAAAATATGTTGACAAAATTACGGCAACGGATGCTAACGGCGGCAAACAATTCGACGTAGTCATGCTCCCCGCAATCGTGGACGAGTTGAAGTCCAAGTTCCTGAACGAAAGCTCGACCAATCAAAACAGCCCGACTGTGGACGTCGACGCGATCACGTATTCAGCGACGGTAAAAGACGGGTATGTGGTTCAAATCGTGTTTAATTTTAAATTGAGCATAACCGCCCCCGGCGACGACGCGGCTAAAAAAGCGACCGTAGACCTGACGCTCAAACCGGTGAATCCGGGACAGGAAGTCAGCTTTGATTTGCCGAGTACGGACGGTTTTTAAAATTTGTTTTATATGTTAGGCATATTCGCGGAAAATATGCCGTGGGTATGCCTAATGCTTATGGCAATATTTTTTCGGTTATATGATACGAAAAGAGAGGAGATTCGAAAAGGTCCTATGAAAACTTATAAAGATTACCTGCCGCACGCAAAAGAAAAGTTTGAAACAATACGGGCATTGCAAAGCGAAGGCCTGATTTGCGACGACGGGGAATTTGTGCCGTCGGTTCATTATCCGCCCATTACGCAATACGATGATGCTTCCCCCGACGAGGCGCTGGATACATATACGCAGCCGGAGGACGGCAGAATGGATATATACGCGCATTTCCCGTTTTGCATACAGTCATGCACTTTTTGCCATTATCCCGGACTTGTCGGCGAGCAGGCCGAAGAAAAAGAAAAATATTTAAAATATTTGAAAAAAGAAATTGAAATTTATTATGAACGGTTTCAGATAGAACGTCTGCGTCCCCGTTCCGTTCTCATCGGCGGCGGCACGCCCACCCATCTTACCCCGGCAATGCTTGAAGATTTTTTACAGTTTTTCAATCAAAAGGTGGATTTGTCCGGTTGCAGGCAGTTTAATTACGACGTGGACCCAAATTCCCTTGTAGGCGACGACGGGAAAAAGCGGCTTGAAATCATGCGCGCATACGGGGTCACGCGGTTGACTATCGGCGTACAGTCCTTTGACAATCAGGTGCTGAAATATATGAACAGGGCGCACAACGCCGCGACTGCCATAGAATCCATTGAAAATACAAAAGAATTCGGCTTTGACCTGAATATCGAGTTTATTTTCGGCCATCCGGGCGAAACTTTGGAAAACTGGACGGAAGTCATGCAGAAAGTTGTGACCATGAATACCGACGAAATCCAGCTTTACCGCCTGAAAGTGCTGTCTTACGGGGACAAGCAGGGATATATTATCAATCAGCGGGATAAAATCCCGGATTTCGAGCAGACGATGATGATGAAGCAGATCGCGATCGACATTCTGAACGAAAACGGCTTTTATGAAAACCTGCGGCGCGTTTTCACGAAAGACAAAAAAAATATCTCGCATTACGCGTATAACCAGTGCTGCAATTTATA
>WQXD01000054.1 GCA_009785015.1 Oscillospiraceae bacterium
GCCTTCTTCTGTGTAATGGGGGCCTGCGTCAGCGGGGTTCTTGTCCGGGAATCCCCAGTCTGTCTTGACATCGGGGGCGGTAAACATCTTGTCTATTATGTCGACGCTGAAGTTGCGCTTATATGCGGAACGGTACTCGTCCTCTGCAAGTTCATATACAGATACTTTTGCGCCTACTTCCAGGTCTACAAACGCCAGCCACTCACCGTGCTTGAGCTCGATGGTCTTTTCCACAGCTGATGTAAATGTATAATAACCGTCTTGATTGGTGCGGGAATCATATACCACTGCGTCATTCGATCCGTCATTTTTCATGATATATGCCTTGTAGGTACCCACTATCTGAGTTCCGTCGTCGTGTACTGCGAGTTCGGGTGTCGTCACTTTCACCTCGAATTTGAATGGGTGGTTTTCGTTCTTTATGTTGCTCGTTATGATCTTTTTGATTGTCAGCGCGCTGTAATTCGGGTCATCTCCGCCTTCACCGCCGCCGGTGGTTTTCCAGTACCTGTTCGTGAACACCAAATTGGAATGGCCGCCGCTTATTCCGTCTCCGCCGGGCCCGTCCGGATCCGGGTTGAGTTTTCCGTTTTCAATTTCGGTATCTTCGTACCATTCGTCGAGTTCATCTTCGATAATTACGCCGTTGACGTATTTTACGTAGTGTGTCTTCGCGGTCTCGTCATACTCCACATAGATGTCGATATAATACTTAGCCGTCGAGTACGTCAGGTGTTCTTTGTCGCTGAGTACTAAACTGTCGACTTTGCCTTGGGTTTCTGTCACTTCATACCTGTAGACGCCCGCCGGTCCTTGGGAAAAATCTCCCCCTTTGATAAAGTCATCCGAGCTCTTCGCCTCGTAGGTGCTGCCACCTTTGATTTCCTGAGTAATACCGGTCTTGTCGGAGAAGTCTACCGTAACTTCTTTGATACCGGGCATATCTGCTGTTTTGGTTGCGTCGCCGTCGATGTCGACTTCTTTGAATGTGAATTCAAACTTATAGTCCGGGATATTGGTTCCGTTGGGCATTCTCAGAATCTTGGTGATCGCCGCTTGTGCCGGATGTTGAGAGTCTGTGCCCGAGCTGTAGTCCGCCGCTATGACCGGGAATACGATGCTGGCGCATATTAAGAGTACCGCTATGATAGCCGCCATGGTTTTGTGGATCGCTTTTGTTGTTGTGTTCATTTAAATGAACCTCCTTAAAAATTTTAATATTGGGTTTTTGTTTTATATATATTCACGGGTCAAACAGTTGATACCGCCGCTGTTTTGGGCCCATGTCCATATCTTTTTACCAAAGGACTGCGATTGCTTTCGATTCGATTATGATTATATTTTATCATAATTTTTCATCACGCGCTACACCCTATCGGGTACTTTTTGTGCATTATATTCCGCGCCGCCGGATCACGGCCATCACTTTTCCCAGGGTGTCTTCGATTGTCACGCAGCCGTATATCCGGCTGTCTTCGGCCCCGCCCCTTCTGTCTCCCAGCACGAAAATCTTTCCTTCCGGGACAATCAGCGGAAAACTTACGCCGTCGGCATAGCGCTCGGTTTTCTCATAGATCTCCGTTTCCTGCTGCGGCGCCCCGTTGATTATGAGCCCCTCTTCGGTGATATCCACCGTGTCGCCCGCAGTGGCGACCACGCGCCTCACCTGCTGCCGTCCGTCGATTTCCAGCACGATCGTGTCGCGCGGCAGGTATCCGGCCTTGGTGTAACGGTGAAAGATCACCAAGTCGCCGTCCTTGAGCGCCGGATCCATATAGGGATCCTGATACCTCACGAACCCGAACATAAAAGTGAACAGGATAATTCCGATCAGCAGAATCGACGCGATTTTCAAAATCAAAAAAAGTAAATCATTCCATAGGGACGTGCCGCGCGCTTTTCTTTCCGTCAAACTATTGGGTCCCGTATTCCGCGTTTTCCCGATTTTTCCATTCATGAATTCCCTGTTGAGTTCCTGTATACTTTTTAACATAACCATTCCCCTTCTTTTTTCGTTTTTGCGCGGCGTGGACCGCAAGATAAATAACGATACACAGGCCGAACATCACGTATACGATATGGATATTTTTCCCCAGATAGGATAACGCGGCCCCCATGGCGGGGAGAGTGAGTATCACTTTGCCGATTATGTCCCCTTCGCGTATGATGTCCTTGTCGGGCTCCGCGTTGTTTGTGCCTTTTGTCCGGAACCCGAGGCTCCCGCTGTTTTGGTAATCCTCATATATTTTTTCGATTTTGTGGGTCACCGAGGGTCCCCAGCCGCGCATGTAGGTTATATTATCCCCCACTTTGAGTTTGTCCGGCGCCGTACTTCTCACTAAAATCAACGAATCCTGCGGGATCTCATCCTGCATGCTGGGGCTCAGCACTGAAAAAAAGGAATATCCCATAAATATTTTCGGAGTTTCGCTTTTCGCATTCGCAGATGCCAAAACCAAAGCTGCCGCCGCCGCTAAGCAAAACATTACGCATGCCGTGACCGACAGTACGCCGGGTTTCTTTTTTTTTGCCGCGGTTATGCGGAAAGTTTTTTCGGTTATGAATTCCAGGTTCAGTTCCTCCAATGATTTGATGCTCACGGGCGCCCTTCCTTTCTTTTATTCTTTTATCCTTTTATCCTTTTATCTTTGAAATTCAACTTCTGTTTTTATCTTTATCGCCGGGGGTCATGGGGTGGGAATTCCGGAATTCGTCGGTCAGATATTCGTCGTCGGGAATGAACTCCTTTCCATGCTCCTGTTTTAAGTACGCGGAGAGATCCGGATTGCCGGAAGCGAGCGGCGTCGGGTCGAGTGTGTACCACAGGTTGTCTAATTTTACCAATAACCGGATATGGACCACGCCTGTTTTCGCGAGTTTTCCGTGTACCGTATGGGACTGTATGCCCATTTCGTCCAACAGGAGCTGGGTTGCCATGGTCAGTCCGAGGCATGTCCCCGTCTTTTTTGTCATGGTGTAATAGGCGTTCATGTTTGCCAGCGTTTCGTCATAGCGCCAGTTGGCCGAGATATGCGTTTTCACCATGCCTATTTTTTCGCGGTCGGACAAATTCTTCAGATCCCATTTTTCGATGACCCCTGAGGCCAATTTGCGGGCTGCCGCATCCTGCGGCTGGGTTATGCGGTAAGTCAGTTTGTACTCAAATATCACGTGCTCGCTTTTGATCGTCTTTTTGACGGTTCCTCCCTTGTGGTTCCACCGGTTATATCCGTTGTCCTGCCGCAGGATCCGGCGCAAAAGTTCGTTTGCGGTCATATCCGCTTCAGCCAAGCTTCTCGGCACGGCGACGCTGATGTATTCCTCCCTTTGCGCCACGAGCTGCAAAATATATTCCGACAATTCTTCTGAGGTTTCGCAGAATTTAATCTGTATTTGCGCCGGTTTTGCCGGTTTCGCCGCTACGGGCAGTGTAACGGATAATATCAGGGTCAGTATGGTTATCAAAAAAGCTGCGGTTTTGTTTGGTTGTTTCATCGGGGCGCCTCCTTACGAATTTTTATATCTATATTTTACCCGTTTGAAATTTTTTCCGCTACACCCGATAGGGTAAATTTTTCCACATAAAAAGCCCCCCAATTTACACAATCGGGGGGGTTTGCCGGGCGCGCCTGACTTTTTCGTTATATATCCGTCAAACTACCGCGCGTCATTCGATCAATTTTTTTTCCAGCGCGATCCGGATGGCGTCCACGCTGGTGTTGGCGTCCAATTTTAAATATATGGATTGAAGTACCTTTTTGACGGTGTTTATCGACAAATAGCGGTGCGCCGCTATTTCATCGCGGGAAAGGCCGTGATACAAATCATTTAAAACCTCCAGCTCCCGGTTTGAAAGCGAAAACAAAACGCTGTCCTTGGTGTTTTTTTCCCTTCTGAACGAGGCCGCCACGAAAGCCGCTTTTTTTGCGTAAATGGAGGCTTTTCGGTCGATTGTTTTGAGCCACGGGCCGGGTATGCCGAAATTCGCCTGTTTCAGGGCGGCAACGGCCAGCGGGTGCAGATTTTTTCCGAGCTCCACAAAAGGCATTTCAAGTTCGCCTTCAAACGAAAGGCTGTACGCTCTTTCAAAATCTTTTAAAGCCCCCGAAAGATCGCCGGTTTTGGCCCGCACCACAGCCGAGAGCAGCGAGAGCGTCAATTCACCCAGCAAAAAACGCTCGTTTGGTTCCCTGGGATAGGAATTGGACAAAACCACAAGCGCCTGATTGTATTTATCCAAGGCGATGTAATTTTTTACGCTGACGATCAGTTCCCCCGCGGGGATATGGACTTCGGTGGGCGCTTCCCTTTCGTCTGTGAGCAGCTGCGGCGAAGCCATCTGGGGGATTCCGATTTGGATATAGAAAAAGCCCGTGAATAAATCATAGAGCAGCTGGCGGTTCCAAAAATCCGGATTATTCAGATGGTCGGCCATTTGGGTCAGTATTTTTTTAGCCAGCGCGCCGTCCCCTTCGCATACGGCGATCCGAAGCATGTAACCGGCGGCCATCATTTCCACGTTGTATTGTTTTTTTTCGCGGGCTTTTAAAATCGCCGTATGGGCATGGTTTCGCGCGGTATCGGTTTGGTTTCTGAAAAAGGCGAGCTCGCAGGACAACAAATCGTCGTAACCGTAATACCTGTAATCGTTGGTTTCCGCGATGTGCATGACGGTTTGCTTCACCATTTCATGAAAACGGCCGATTTCCGGCAGATCCGCCTTTTCACCGAGCAGGCAGGCAAATGAACGGAGGTCGGGAACGGCGAAGGAACCGGATATTTTCAGCGGCGGGATATGCGAGTTTTTTAAATGCGCGGCCGCTTTTTTTAAATATTCCTCCACATTGTATTCGCATGTCGACGTACATGTGTGAATATTGATGTATATCAGGCTTGTATAGGCGCTGTAAATGAGGTTTACCGAAATTGGTTTGTCCGAATTTTCCCACTTTTGTATGACGTCGTAATTCAGCTTTTTCGCTTCCTCGAATCTGCCCACTCCCATGAGCAGAAGGGGCATAAACAAGTATTTCAGCAGCAAGACGCTGACATCGCTTTGGTCTTCGCCGTCCAAATTCAGGCCTTCCAGAATACTCACAAAATATTCGCATGTGTCATGGGGCAGTTTAAACGGGAAGGATAAAAATTTTTCCACCATTTTCCCGAAATCCTTGAGTTTCGCATAGTAATAAACGGCGTCCAAACTGAAGTTGTTTTGAGAGCACCAGTCCGCCGCCCGCCGGTATGTGTCCTGTATTTCATCGTCGGACAAAATAAAATGCTTGTTTTGCAAAAATTCCCAATACAGCGGATGCACCCTGTACTCGCCGGTAAAACTGTCAAACCATACAAATGCCGCCAGCTCGGGCGTTTCATGCAAAAACGCGGCGTCATCGATAAATTTCGGCGATATCATGGTCGGCCGGTCCGATACCAGCGACAATTTTACCATTGTTTTTTTCGTGTCTTCGGGAAAATCGTCAAAGGCTTCGGTTTCCATCAGTTTGAAAATGTTGTGCTTCATGGCCTCAAGGGCAAAATCAAGGCTTGAAGACGATTTTTTTAAAATCAGGGAAAGAAACAAAACCGCCAGCACCCAGCCTTTGGTGGCTTCGCTGATCTGCGGGAGATTCTTCGCGGGGAAGACGATGTCGCGCCCTCTCAAAAAATCCGAGATTTCATCGCTTGTAAAACGCAGGTCGTCTTCGGTTATCACATTGACCTGGCCCTTGGCAAACAAAGAAACCACATTTATTTCAGGTTCTTTTCTGGAGATGATGATCAGGCATGTGCCGGGTATATCCACATAGGCGAAACGTTCCGCGAAAGTCAGCGCCTGTTCGGAATTGATCAAATGGAAATCATCCAGCACGATAAATGTTTTTTTTGAGCGGTGCTCCATTTCTTTGAGGATCACGGCGAACTGCTTAAAGCGCGCCGACGTCTCCGGGAAGCCGAATTCGCGCAGCCTGCCGGCCAGATTCGGATGATCATGGGAAATATTGTGCGTGAGGTTCTCCCAATAACGCGATCCGATATTGTCGTTTTCGGTGAGCTGCAGCCATCTGACGAAACAATGTTCCTGGGTTTCGATATAATGCCGCACTGCCTGGGTTTTTCCGTAACCGGTCCCCGCAAGCACATAAACCAGCTGGCCGCGGGCGGCCCGGTCGATCAATTTATCCACCCGGGGCCGCGGCATATGGCGCAAGTTAAAAAGCGGACCGCTTGAATCAAGTTTATCAAAATTATCGACCATGTTTCACTCTCCTCGCCGCCGCGCCGCTTTCAAATATACGTCACTTTGCTCTCGTCATACCGCCCGCGGGGGGCCGGCGCTTCATCCGGTACGCCGACGGCTATTATGTTGAAGGGCAGTTTTTTCGTGCCGAGTATTTTTTGTATCTCGGCGATCCTGTCCTCTTTCGGGTAAACTCCGCACCAGCACGCGCCAAGTCCCAGCTCAACCGCGGCAAGCAGTATGTTCTCCGTCGCCGCCCCGCAGTCCTGCGGGAAATAGCCGTTTGCTATATCTTTTTGAACATCGGGCAGCGCGCATATGACAATGGCGAGCGACGCCGTTTCAAGCATACCCGTGTAGGGGTGTGTCTTTCGTATCAGGTCCAATTTTTCGCGGTCTTTGACCACGATGAATTCCCACGGGCGGGTGTTGCACGCCGACGGCGCCAGCATTGCCGCCTCGAGCAGGAGCTTGAGCTGCTGCCCGTCCACTTTTTCGCCGGGCTTGAATCTGCGGATGCTTCTCCTGTTGCGTATGGCTTCGATTACCGTCATTTTTAATCCCTCCATCATTACTATCTTGTGGGTTTGAACGAAGCTTTCAGCTCCTTGAACGCAGAGCGCGTTTCCATGGCGTCCATCACTTCGATGAACTTTTTCACGAAATCTTCCGTCCGCCTGCCTTTTGTCAGAGTATTCAGTTTCTGGCCGACTATATACACTAAAATTTCGTCGATTGGGCGTTTTTCGCCTTTCATCTTCGCTACGGAAGTGCTTTTCGCGGCAAACTGTATCAAGTCCTTGTTCATCAGCTTAAAATCAAATTTGTCTTTTTTGTTTGTGTAGGCCTGCAAAAAATCATTGTATTCCGCAGAGGCCAATACTTCGTCCTCGCCTGTTTCGACTTCATTGTTCGCGTCGTCGTTTAAGGTTATTTCCAAACTCAAGCCGATGTTCTTTATCGAGTTTTGCTTTTTCAGCGGAAGGCTCTTGGTCAGATTAAACGCTTCGGAAAATACCGCCTCTGTAAATATCGCAGAGTCGACTTTGCCGTACGGGATATAATCCCCGGTGCGTTTGTCAATGGTGACGACTGCCCTGTCCGTCTTTGTTATCACGGTCAGCCCGGCGGCCCCGCCGCCGTTGAGTATTTTTTGTTTGTACGCTATCGCTTCTATTGCTGTCAGCTTCACGCTATCCGTTCTGATCATTTTTGGTTTCTCCTCAATATATTTTACGTTATTTTCCATATTATATCACGATTACGATGAAAAAGTCAAGTGCAACAGCACGCTTTTTTATAAAATTCAATAGGGCTGTTTTGTCCAGGTCCCCGCCATATATGATTTCCAGGAATAGGGCGCGTCTTCCTCGCTTTTGAGTTTCATTTTGTTGTTGTCGAAATAATCGGGGGAGACAAGAAGGGCCGGGTCTTCGGTTTTTACCAAAAATTCATGCAGCTGTTCTCTCATGGATTTTAAAACGGCCGGGCAGCTTTTTGCTATGTTCGTCATGCATTCGGGGTCCTCGGCGATATCGTACAGTTCTTCTCCGGGGCGCTTTCCGAATGCAAGCTCGCAGTAAAACGCCGTCCCTTCTTCCTTGAGGCGCAGGATTTTGTCTTTTGTCGGCGAGGAGTCGCAGTTCGTGAAGCCTGTTTCCGGATTTCCGGCCGGCCAGCGGTCCGGCGCGCGGTTGTGGATATAGAGGTATCGTTCATTGCGCATACACCGCACCGGATATCCCAGATCGTTTTCGCTCCCCAAATCCTGTTGTTCCCTGCCGAAGTATGCCGCATTCCTCGCCGCGTCGATCTGCCCTTCGGAATCTGTCAAAAACACATCCAAAAAACTGCTGCCGCTCATTTGCGGGTGTTTTGAAACCCCCGCAGCTTCCAAAAAAGTCGGCGCGATATCTGTAAAATTGATGATATCTTTGATTTTTCGCGGTTGTTTTGCGGTTGACGCCTTCCACATACCCACCATGGGAAGGTGGAAATCCTGTTCGTACATCTGCCCTTTTACCCGCGGAAACGGACAGCCGTTGTCCGAAGTCACCAATACGATCGTATTGTCGAGTTCCCCGATTTCCTCGATCTGCCGCAATATTTTGCCCAATTGCAAATCAAACCACTCTATCTCATAGGCGTAATCGATCAGATCGGTTTTCACCTCTTCGCAATCGGGAAAATATGCCGGCACTTTTTTTATGGCGCAAATCGATTTGCCCGCGCGAAGCCCTTCGCCGAATTTATACGGGCGGTGCGGCTCAAATCCGCCGTACCAGAAATAGAAAGGCTGATTTGGCGGTTTTTGCGACAAAAAATCCGCGAAATTGGCGGCGTAGTCCGCTGTGCTTACACATGTGTCATCCGGCGCCTGCAGCCTGTATTTGTTGAATTCATTTCCGGCGGGGTTGCGTTTATGCCCCGAGGCGGCGTAATCGCCGGGAGCCCAGCCCTTGCCCGTGTAGCCCGCGAAATATCCCGCTTCTTCCAGAAGGTCCGGCAGAAGAGCGAATTTGTTCGGGAAAAAGCAATAGTGATTGCACGCTTCCTCATTTTGCCACGGGTAGCGCCCCGTCAAAATACAGGCGCGCGAGGGCGCGCATTTCGGGCTGGGCGTAAAAGCGTTCTCAAACAAAATCCCCTCGCCGGCGATTTTGTCTATGTTCGGCGTATTGACGAACCGGTGGCCGTACACGCCGAAGTGCGACGCGTCGTCTGCTATGGCAAATAGTATATTCGGTTTTTTTTCCATTTGTTTTTATTCCTTTCAAGTCAGCTGAAAAAAGCGATAAAAATACCCGCGAGCAGCGCGGAGCCGATAGTGCTGGACACAATCGGCCCCATCGCGTGCATCAGCAAATGGCTCTGCGGGTTGTATTCCTGCCCCAGCCTTTGGGAAATCCGCGCCGCCATGGGCATCGCCGAAACTCCCGAATTGCCTATCAGGGGATTTACTTTCCCTTTGGTGAGCTTGCAGAGCAGTTTTGCCGTCAAAACGCCTCCCACCGTTCCGAAAGCGAACGCCAGCAATCCGACGAAAATGATGATCAGCGTTTCGGGCTGCAAGAACCGGTCGGCGGTAGCCGATGAGCCGATGGATAACCCGACTAATAACGTCAGCACGTTCAATATATCGTTTTGGAGGGAACGCATGTAACGCTCCGTCACGCCGCTTTCTTTTATGAGGTTGCCCAGCATCAGCATGGAAACCAGCGCCCCTGCCGCAGGAATCAACAGTAAAGTCACTATCGCCGCTATAACGGGAAACAGGATTTTTTTTCTCTGCGATATTCTCTTCGGTTCCGGCATGACGATTACGCGCTCTTTTTTTGTCGTCAGCAGTTTCATGATCGGCGGCTGAATAAAAGGCACCATCGCCATGTATGAAAAGGCGGCGATTGCGATGGTGGGCAGCAGTTCCGGCGCGAGACGGCTCGCGGTAAAAATGGACGTCGGGCCGTCGGAGCTTCCTATGATTGCAATAGATGCGGCTTCTTTCAGGGTGAAACCGTCAACTCCCGGAATAACCCCGCTCAAAAGATTCCCGAAAAGCACTGCCGCTCCGAGAGCGACAAAAATCCCGAGCTGTCCGCCGAGTCCTATCAGCGCGTTTTTCGGCGAGGCCAGCAGGGGGCCGAAATCCGTCATCGTCCCGATGCATAAAAAAATCAGAGGCGGATAAATGACCATACGGATTCCCTGGTACAGAAAATGCATCAGGCCGCCCTCGTCGTATGCCGAAAGGCCGGCAACGGGTATATTGGCGATCAAAATCCCGAAAGCGAGCGGGAGCAGGAGCAGAGGCTCATATTTTTTCGAAATGGCGAAATAGGCCATTGTCAGAGCGAGCGCTATCATGATGATCTGCGGAATAGTTATTTCGGTAACTCCCACACTTGACAAAAATTTTTCTAAAAAATCCATGATAAAATCCTTCCATATATCTTCATATCTTCATATCTTCGTATAGCCTTCGCTGTTGATAATCGCGTCGAGTTTACGCCCTTTCTCGCACATTTCACATTCGAACGGCTTATAGAACTTATATGCCGGTATGTCGTCGCATGTAAACAGCGAATGGACCTTCCAGCCCTCTATTTCGGGGATCGCGCTGAAGATCGCCGAAATGCCGACAAGGCGGCCCCCATAATACGCCAAGCATTCCACCGCTCTGTTGATCGTCGCCCCTGTGGAAGTCGAAGCCACGATGAGCAGAATGTTTTTATTGAAAATCTTTTCCTGTACGTTTTCGTGAAATATAAAGTGGCCGGTAGAGCTGCTTATCGGGGTTATGACATAAATTTCGCCGCCGTCGTTTATGACCCCCGGCCCCGCCTGCAAAAGCTCGTCTGCCAGATAAGCGGCGATGATTTCGGTCCCCTCCATGTAAATAATCACGTTTACCAGCGTATTTGTCAGATATGGGACCGCCAGCTCCCGCGCCGCGTTTTTGGCTACTGACGCGCTGGATTTCAGGGCGCTTATGTCGATGTAGTGGCTGATGTGGGAGCTGCCCGTGGCAAAATGCCCGGGCGCGGCGTTTATGGTTATCAACGGATTTTTTTGCGATGACACTTTAAAAAATCTTCTTTCCATGGTGGTTGTGTTTATCCTTTCCAAAATTCTTTTTTGATAAAATTCGATATTTATTATTTTATCATAATTTTTGTGATTTTTCAATAAATATACCCCGGCAAAAAAAATAAATACGGGGCAGACTCTATACACTTTTGACATTGAAGGAAAAAGTTTGAAAATCCCTTGACAAAATCAGATTTTTTTGATAAAATGCAGGGGAGGGTGGTATATAATTCATTGATTCATTGAGGAGATTTTCCATGAAAACAAATAAAAAATTATTGATTTTATCTATTATGGCAATTGTGATTATTATTACGGCATTCGGAATTGCGTCGTGCAGCAAAGAAGCGGAAAATAATCTGTCAGAAAAAAATACGAATAACTTGAATAACGATGCGCCAGAGGAAGAAAATAACGGAAATCCGCGGCTTGCCGTGAAGGATAGCCTGCCTGACAATCTCAATTTCGGGGGAGCTGACTTTAAAATATTGTATCCGGAATGGAGCATGTACACAGATTATTATTTTGTAGAGGAAATAACCGGAGAAGTGATGAACGATGTTATTTACAAACGGCAAATAGACGTTGAGGACCGGCTTAATGTCAATATACGCTATTTGACCGCAGGTAATGCCGATATATTCACAATCGCTTCCGAAGTGGGAAAAACGGTGAGAGCGGATACGGATGAGTACCAACTGGCACTGACACACTGTATCGGGGGTATCCCCGAATTGATAGGAAATGTGTACGATTGGAACAAGGTGGAACATGTAGATTTCTCGAAACCATGGTGGAATCAGCAAATGAATAATGAATTGTCCGTGCAGAACATATTGCTTTTGGCGGTGAGTGATTTAATTATATTTGACCCAAATGTTATATATTTCAATAAGCAGATTATAAAAGATTTTGAGTTGGAAGACCCGTATGCAATAGTGAGAGCCGGAAAATGGACGTGGGCCAAACTGGCAGATATGGGTAGAAAGGTAACAAAAGACCTTAACGGAGACGGTAAATGGGATACGGAAGACCAGTATGGTATGGTCGCCAATACCGGTTGGGTTCCACAGAGCGCACTGCAGGGATGCGGTATGGCAAGCGTGACGAAAATGCCCGACGGAGAACTCCTGTTCAACCTTCTGGACGAGCGGTTCGACAAAATTATGAACACAATTTACGATATATTTTATGACAATACCGTCACTCTTTTAGAAGAGTACTGGGACCCTAACGCCTTCGGTACAACCAGAATGAAGTATGAATCGGTTGTCAATATGAACACGGGAAGAGTGCTGTTCATGCCCGACGCGCTCAGCGCAGGCAGGTTTTACCGCTCTTACGACGTAGAATTCGGTATACTGCCATTTCCGAAATTGGACGAAAAACAGGAAAGGTACTGGAGCCTGTCATGGAACGGCTTCATGGTGATACCCATAACTGCCGATTCCGAAATGGCCGGAGCAGTATGCGAGGCTCTCGCTGTCGAGAGCTATAAATATGTTATCCCGGCATACTACGATATTATCCTCACATCCAAAGTGGCCCGTGACGAGGACTCAAAAGAAATGATAGACATCATATATCAGGGCGCATGTTATGATTTCGCCCTCAACTATACCAACTGGAGTCCGTTGGCGCATGTTATTCCGAATATTTTGGCCTCTAAAGAAAAAAATTACGTCTCTTATGTGGAAAAAAATAAGGACGTATTCATGACGGCATTGCAAAAATCATATGACGAAATCATAAAGAATTACATCGACAATTAATTACTTTATTTTGTTCACGCCATACGCGGTTGCGGCGGCTTTTAAAAATATGCGTCCCATTCAATCAACCGGCGGCTATGGACGGGTAGATTTTTACGCAGTCGCCCTCCGACAACAAGGAATCCCGTTTCGCCGCTTTGCCGCCGATTGCGGCCAAGCCCGTTTCGTCGGGCGGCAGCGGCAGCATTTTCAATACATCGGCAACCGTGGATTTTTCCGGCAGATTCAGTTCAAGCGAATCCGATTTGATATATCTTTTTGCCCAATTTCCGACACTCACATTTATCTTCATCATTCGGTCATCTCCAAATCCGCCAATTTAGCGCGGTATCTCATCAATATTTCGTATGCGGCCGCTTCGTCGAGTTTGCCGCGCATAGACGGGGTTTCAAAAAACCGTTTGGGGAATTTCACATTCTGCAAATCAAACCCCAAAGCTTTTTTTATGCGCAGCTTGACGGCGTAATTGCGGCGCGCGATGTCAGTCAGGTCTTCGTCGGTCATCTCCTGCCCCACTGCCCCAAAAGCCGACAGAATCGTCGGGCGGTCGTACACTTTCCGGGCAAACAGGCACATAACCAGCGAATTCAGCATACAGCGCTCGATTTCTTCTTTTAAAAGCGCGTCCGCCATCTTATCGGGATCGACGGTCTCGTCGTCTTTCATCGCCTGATCGATCGAATATCCGCCGTTGCACAAATGCGAATGCCTCGCCCCCACCGCCGCGCCCGTGAGCGAGCCGTACCCCGTATGATATCCCGGCATTTCGTTTCCCGCGATGTGCATGGCGAATTCTTTTCCGCCGTATACCTGCGCCGCGTATTTGACGCCTTTGCCGAGATTTTTGTAAAACTCGTTTTCGCCTCCGGCTATATACGCGATAGCTTCCCGGTACTGCTGAGGGCTCCCGAATTTAAGCGGCACAATGGTTTCATTTGGCGTGATGAGCCCCCTCTCCAGCGCCTCGGTGGCCCAGCCCAGAACGACTCCCGTACTCATCGCGTCCAGCCCGGCAATTTCGACGTCTTCGATCAGTTCCAGGATATATCTCGGGCTGTCAATCCCCAAAAATGTCCCGAGCGCGAAAATCAATTCGTAATCGTATGCAACGGATACCGTTTCGAATTCATGCCCGTGTTCGGCAAAATCGCGCCTGAACTGCCCGATATGGATACAGCCGACCGGACAGCCCGTGCACGCCATTTTGCGGGAAAGATGTTTCACCGAAAAAGTCTCCCCGGATATTTTGTCGGCATATTCGAAACTGTTCTGCCGCATATTGATAGTGGGCAGCGCGCCCGCCGCGTTGAGAGGTTCTATGTTGATGGGGGTGCCCGTGTCGTGATATTTCGACATCAAATCCGTTTTGACGCACTTGTCGTATATTTCCCTGTAAACTTTGAAATATTCTTTGAAATTTTCTATATGCACGCTGCGGTCGCCGACGACGCTGACGGCTTTCAGATATTTCGAGCCCAACAGCGCGCCCAATCCCAGACGTCCGAAATGACGGTAACGGTCGACAATGACACAGGCGTATGAAACCTGGTTCTCGCCTGCCCGCCCTATCCTGATTATGGAACGCTTGCCGCCGTATTTATGTTCGTCGTCGCGAATGATTCTGCCTACATCCTTATCCGTGTTCCAGAGGGTGCGGGCGTCGCGAAAGAACACGTCGTTTGAAGTGATGGCGAGATAGGTCGGTTTTGCCGCTTTGCCGTGTATGACGACGGCGTCATATCCGGCTAAAAACATCGACATCGCCATGCGGCCCCCGGCGTATGATTCGCCGAGTTCGCCCGTCAGCGGCGAGATAAACATGGCGACGGTTTTCGTGATTACCGGATATATTGTCGTAAGCGCCCCGTTGGCGAATACGATGGGCTGGGCCGGGTCAAGCGGCGGCAGCTCCGGGTGCATGTTTTCTTCGAGCAGTTTCGCGGCCACGCCGACCCCGCCGAGATATTTTTTTAAATCCGCGCGGTCTTCTATGTTGATTTTTTGCGTCTGCAAATTCACATACAACACCCGTATCGTTTCTTTATACAGCATATATACATCGCTCCCTTAATTTAAATAACGGCCTCAGTTCGGAACTTCCTGCATTGAAAGACAGCCGTGGGGACAATAGCGCACGCACATTCCGCAGTGATGGCAGATGATCGGCTGTTTCAAATCTTCGTCAAAATCCACCGCCTTCGCCATGCAGACCGCTTCGCAGCGCCGGCATCCGATACACTTTTTTGTATTCAAATTGACGCCGCCGCCCTTTCTGATGGAGAGCGCCCCCGTAGAGCACACTTCTGCGCACGCGGGCTCGCGGCAGCCGTGACAGACCGTTTCGACGAATTTTCCCGAAAGCCCGCCGTATGTGCGAATTTTGATGCAGCTTTTTTGAATGGAGTGATCCTGCCGGTTGACTCCGGCGCAGATGAACATGCACGTAAAACAGCCGATACATTTGGACATGTTGTCTGTTTTTAAAATTTTTGCCACAATCAAACCTCCCGGTTTTCAAAATTCAAAATTGAATTGTTTCCATTTTCATCGTATGCAAATCGAAGATATGCAAATTATTTTCAGCGCAGCCGCCGCAGAGATATCCGAGCGCAAGCGCGGACTGCATCGACGCAGCCGCCGCCACGGTGAAGGGCAAGACTCCCCCCGCGGGTTTTTGCCCGTTTTTATCCGAATACAACACGTCATAGAGCCGGCTTTCGGGGCTGACAATCGCCGCCTGCGCCAGCCATCCCGAAGCCGCCCCGTGGGCAAGCGTTATCCCCGCTTTAAAACAGGCCTCGCATAGAGCTTTTCTTGACGGGATGTTGTCCAACGCGTCCATGACAAGGTCGGCGCCGCCGATTAGGCGGCAAAGATTGTCCGAATCGAGATATACGTCGAGTCCCTGTATGTCCGTTTGCGGGCATATTCTAAGCGCGCGCTCGACTGCGCACACGACTTTCTTTTGTCCGATATTGCCCGAATCGGCGAGAATCTGCCTGTTTAGATTGCTTTCCTCGAAGCTGTCGTTATCGGCAATGATGATATGCCCTACTTTGGCGCGGGTCATATATTCGAGAAGATAACCGCCGATGCCGCCGCACCCGGCGATAAAAACGCGGCTTTGACTTAATTTTTGCCGTTCTTGTTCCGGCACCGGGCCGGTATTCAATTCAAAACTTTTGTCCGTCATTATATTATTTTTACTAATTTGTTCGTTATTTTACCTTTTTTTGTCCGTGATTTTGTATTATTCCATTATAACAGCTTTTTTGACGGATGTCAACAGTCTATTTGGCCTTTCGGTATTTTCAGTATTATTTTCCCATAAATGACAAAAAAGTCCCATAAAATCAAATTGATTTCAGAACTTTTTTTCATAGACGCCACGCCTTAGTTTCGATAAGAGTTTACACAGGTTTGCCCCACTTCAGCAAGGCGGAATAAAGAGGGTCCATATCCACCGGTTTGGCCAAATGGTCGTTCATGCCCGCTTTGATGCTCTACTCATAATGTTCCTTTCCCGCATTA
>WQXD01000055.1 GCA_009785015.1 Oscillospiraceae bacterium
AAAGCCGCCGCCGTTTTTTCCTGGAGGCGTATGAGGGCGAAGGCGTTGTAGAAGAACGCCTCGGCGAGGTCGTTGCTCCGGAACAGAATCTTGCAGTGCAGCTCGCCGCCGCGTATAAAGTACTGTATCGACTGCATGCAGGCGGGGTCGCTGTTCGCGCTGTCGGTTTCAAAATCCCGTATGTTCATCACCGCCCTGCGCGAATGGGGATTGCGCTTCAGCTCGGATATGACGAATGGAAGCTGATGGGCGTACCTTTGGTGATATGTGTATTCCCAAACGTTTTCAGAAGCGCCGACCATGAAGTCGAGGACGCCGTCCAGCATTTCCATTTCATACTGCATGAGCTCGTGCGCGCCTCCGATGATGAGGCGGCTGATCCGGGGCTCGGCGGCGGGATTTTCGACAAAAACAGTCATGCTGCATTCTTTTTGCCGCTGGCCGTAATCGGGGCAGTCTATGATTTCGCCGTTTTCGCTGAGTTCCTTGAGCGCGTTGTGATAGGCTTCGGGAAGGGTTTTTCCGCTTACAAAAATTTCTTTCATAACAATGATTTTAAATATCCTTTCAGTATCGACGACATATCGTTTTTTAATTTCTGAGGCTTTGAATGGGGGCGGGTATCTGGCCCCCGCGCGAAATGAAATCGGCGCAGCCGAAACCGTTTACCGCCATGACCGGGGCAAAGCCCAGAAGCCCCCCGAATTCCACCGTATCGCCCACGCGTTTTTTGGGCGCGGGTATTATTCTCACTGCTGTGGTTTTGTTGTTTATCACCCCGATCGCCGCCTCATCGGCTATGATGGCCGAAATCGTCTCCCGGGGGGTGTCTCCCGGTATCACCGCCATATCTATTCCGACCGAACATACCGAGGTCATCGCCTCGAGTTTGGCTATATCCAAGGCCCCCGCCCTGACCGCTTCGATCATCCCCACATCCTCGCTCACGGGGATGAAAGCCCCGGAGAGCCCGCCCACGCAGGACGACGCCATCGCTCCGCCTTTCTTTACCGCGTCGTTGAGAAGCGCGAGCGCGGCAGTCGAGCCGTGCGCCCCGCACTGCTCAAGCCCCATCTCCTTCAATATCTCCGCCACGCTGTCGCCCACCGACGGGGTGGGCGCAAGCGACAGGTCCACAATGCCGAAACTCACCTCCAGCCTCTTTGCGGCCTCCATGGCCACGAACTGGCCCATGCGCGTGATCTTGAAGGCGGCGCGTTTTATGGTTTCGGCGACTGTCAAAAAATCCGCGCCGCGCACCTGCTCGAGGGCGCGTTTCACCACGCCCGGACCGCTCACGCCCACATTTATCACGCACTCCGCTTCCCCTATGCCGTGAAAGGCCCCCGCCATAAACGGGTTGTCGCCGGGCGCGTTGGCGAATACGACCAATTTCGCGCAGGCAATCCCTCCCCGGTCCGCCGTTAATTCCGCGGCCTTTTTTATCACGGCGCCCATTTTGGCCGCTGCGTCCATGTTTATCCCGTCCTTGGTGGTCGCCACGTTGACCGAAGAACACACGCGCGAAGTCGAAGACAGGGCTTCGGGGATGGAATCTATGAGTTTTCGGCTGCCTTCGGTGAACCCTTTTTGCACCAGCGCGGAAAATCCGCCTATGAAATTCACGCCTGTGGCAAGCGCCGCGGCGTCGAGAGCCTTGGCAAAGCCGACAAAATCGTTTTGGCCTTCGCAGGCCGAGGCGACAATCGCCACGGGGGTGACGGAAATCCGCTTGTTGATTATCGGGATGCCGTATTCTTTTTCGATCTGCTCTCCCGTACTCACGAGATTTTCCGCTTTTTTTGCGATCTTGTCATATATTTTGCGGCAGGATTTGGCCATGTCCGAATCTGCGCAGTCCAGAATTGATATGCCCATGGTGACCGTCCTGACGTCCAATTTTTCCTCGCCCAGCATTTTTACGGTTTCAAATATTTCGTTTTTGCCGATCATAAATTTCCCTTCCCTCTAACCGGCTACACCGAGTGCATAGCCTTGAATATTTCGTCTTTTTGTATCCTGATCTCAAGCTTGATCTCCTCGCCCTTGTCGGCGAGTTTTTTCGCGAGCCCGTCGAAGGGGCAGCTCATGGCCGATATGTCGACGAGCATGTACATCATGAAATATCCCTGCATGGTCGTCTGGGAAATATCTTCGATGTTGACGTTGTTATCCGCCAAAATCGCGCTGACATTCGCGATTATGCCTATTTTGTCTATTCCTGTCACGGTGATCACCGCTTTTTTCGATTGCTGCATCATATATCCTTTCGGTAAATTTCATTGTCTTTTTATTATACCTCAAAAAACAATAAACTGCAACACAAAAATTTAGAACAAACGGTAAAATATTTGTCTTGACAAAAAAACGGATTTGTGGTATCATTAAAATATATCAACCAACAAAAACGGGGAGGGGATAATTAAAAATGGATGTCATCGATATCGACGCCGATTTGCTCCAGGAGGATGATTTTTCCACATTCGGCAGGCTCGGGGTCATAGTCATGCGCGGCTGTGAGGAAATCGGCGAAAAAATCAACCGCTATCTCACGGAATTCAGGTTTGGGGCAGAATCGAATTTTTTGGTCAAATCGTCGTGCCCGCGCTTTACGACGGGAGAGGCGAAGGCGCTCATAGGGCAGTCGGTCCGGGGATATGACATGTTTGTGATCTGCGACTGCTACAACCACAGCGAAACTTTCAAGATATTCGACAAAACCGTCTATATGAGCCCCGACGACCACTACAGGGATCTGATACGCACAATAGCCGCGCTGAGGGGCAGCAAGGCGCGCAGGATAAATGTGATCATGCCCATGCTGTACAGCAGCAGGCAGGACAACAGAAACGCGAGGGAATCGCTCGACTGCGCGATTTCGCTTCAGGAGCTCGTCGGCATGGGCGTCTCAAACGTGCTCACATTCGATGCGCACGAGCCCCGCGTGCAAAACGCGATACCGCTGAACGGCTTCGAGACGGTGCGCCCGTCCTATCAGATGATCAAGGCGCTGTATGCAAATGTAGGGGATATAAGGCTCACGCGCGAGGGGGCGCTTATCGTATCCCCCGATGAAGGAGGGGTCTCGAGATGCCTTTTTTATTCCACCGTTTTGGACCTGGATATCGCCATGTTCTACAAGAGAAGGGATTACGGCAGGATCGAAAACGGCAGAAGCCCGATTGTCAGCCATGATTTTTTGGGGAAATACGAGGACGTGGCGGGAAGGGACATCATAATAATCGACGACATACTCGCCAGCGGCGACTCAATTCTGGATGTGGCAAGGCAGCTGCACGGCATGGGCGCGAAGCGGATATTCATATTTATAACCTTCGGACAGTTCACCGGCGGGGCCGCCATTGTCGACAAAGCCTATGAAGAGGGCGTCATAGAGAAAATATTCGTGGCCGACACCACATACAAATCCGAGGAGATAAAATCAAAGCCCTGGTTCTGCAATGTGGACATGTCGAAATACTTGGCCAAACTGATCGACGCGCTGAACTGCGACCATTCGCTGGGCAACCTGCTGAACCCCGTGCACAGGATAAAAACCCTGAAACAAAACGTGGAGCGCGTATAAACAAAATCAATAATAATCAATAATAATTAAACAGGAGGGCAAAATTTATGGCTGTTTTTTTAGAACAATCGCACACATTCGGGGAATATCTGCTGATTCCCGGTTATTCCTCAACGGATTGCATACCTGCAAATATCAGTCTGAAAACGCCGCTGGCGAAATACCCCGGAGGAGCTTCTTCCGCGCTCAATTTGAATATCCCGCTGGTATCGGCTATTATGCAATCCGTTTCAGACGACACGATGGCCATCGCGCTGGCCCGGGAAGGCGGGCTTTCGTTTATTTTCTGCTCGCAGCCGATCGAAAGCCAGGCGCAGATGGTGGCCAAAGTCAAAAGCTACAGGGCGGGTTTCGTGGTGAGCAATTCCAATATCTCCCCCGACGGCACTCTTTCCGATATTTTGGCGCTGAAAGAAAAAACGGGCCATTCGACAGTCGCGGTGACCACGGACGGCACGCTGTCGGGCAGGCTCGTGGGCATAGTGACCGGCAGGGACTACCGGGTGAGCCGGATGCCGCCCGAAACAAAAGTCAAGGAGTTCATGACCAAATTCGAGAATTTGATCTACGCCGGCGAGCACACCACGCTCAAAGAGGCCAATGATATCATATGGGAACACAAGCTCAACTGCCTGCCGCTGATCGACGGCGCGCAGCGGCTGAAGTATTTTGTTTTCCGCAAGGATTACGACACCCACAAAGAAAACGAAAACGAAATGCTGGACGCTTCAAAGAGATATATGGTGGGCGCGGGCATAAACACGCGGGACTACAAAGAACGCGTCCCCGCCCTTATCGAAGCGGGAGCCGACGCGCTCTGCATCGACAGCTCGGACGGGTTCACCGAATGGCAGAAAATGACGCTGCAGTATGTCCGCGGCGCATACGGGGACAGCGTAAAGATAGGGGCGGGCAACGTAGTGGACAGGGACGGGTTTTTGTTTCTCGCCGAGGCGGGGGCGGACTTCATCAAGGTCGGCATCGGCCCCGGCACGATCTGCATCACCCGCGAGCAAAAGGGGATCGGCAGGGGGCAGGCCACGGCGATAATAGAAGTGGCGATGGCCCGCGACGAATATTTCGAGAAGACGGGCGTATATATCCCGATATGTTCCGATGGGGGGATCGTGCACGACTACCACATGACCTTAGCTCTCGCGATGGGCGCGGATTTCATCATGCTGGGCAGATATTTCGCGCGTTTCGACGAAAGCCCCACCAACAAGGTGAATATCGAGGGCAGCTATATGAAAGAATACTGGGCGGAGGGCTCCAACCGCGCGAAAAACTGGCAGAGATACGATCTGGGCGGAAAAGGCGCGCTTTCCTTTGAAGAAGGCGTCGACGCGTATGTGCCCTATGCGGGCAGTCTGAAAAGCAACGTGGCGCTGTCGCTCAGCAAAGTCAAATCCACCATGTGCAACTGCGGGGTCTTCTCCGTGCCGGAGCTGCACAAAAACGCGAAAATCGCGCTGGTTTCGTCGGTGAGCATCGTGGAGGGCGGGGCGCACGACGTCTTGCTCAAGGACAGAAAACCATTGTAGGGTGAATCGGATAAATTCAGAAAATAATATAGGGGGCATAAAGATATGAACATATATATAAAAAAAGACTTCGAGCCGGATTACAACAATTTGGTGCTGGCGGCCAAAAACCAAAAACCCAAACGCACCCCGCTCTATGAGCACATCGTGAGCAACCGGGTGATGACGGCCGTGTCCGGCATCGAAATAAAGGGGACGGCCACCGGGGATGTCAGATCCGACACGGTGGAGTACTATAAAAACTACAACAAGTCGTTTAAGGCACTGGGCTACGACACGACGAGCTTTGAGATCTGCGCGGCGGGCTATATGCCCGGCAGCGGGTCCTTGGGAGGACATAAAGAGGGCGAAATAAGGGACCGCGCCGATTTCGACAGGTACGAATGGGATAAGATTCCGGGCATATATTTGGAAAAATCCGCTTTCGCGCTGGAATGCATGCGCGAGGCGATACCGGCCGGAATGAAACTCGTGGGCGGAGTGGGCAACGGGCTGTTCGAATGCGTGCAGGACATAACGGGTTTTATGGATCTGTGCTACATCAGAAACGACGACCCCGAGCTGTTCGGGCTGCTGTTTGAAAAGGTCGGCGATATGCTGTATGCCATCTGGGACAAATTTTTGGATATGTACGACGATATGTTCTGCGTTTACAGGTTCGGCGACGATCTGGGCTACAAGATTTCGCCCATGCTCACGCCGGACGACGTGAGGGCGCATATAGTGCCCGGCTACGCGAAAATCATCGGGCTGATAAAACGCAAAACCGGCAAACCGTTTCTGCTGCACTCGTGCGGCAATATATTCGAGGTGATGGACGATATAATAGACGTCGCGAAAATCGACGCGAAGCACAGCAACGAAGACGTTATCGCGCCGTTTTCCGAGTGGGTGAGGCGCTACGGGCACAAAATCGCGCTTTTCGGCGGAATCGACACCGACGCGCTGTGCGACGTTTCGGGGATCGACATAGAGGATTATATAAAGGAAGTCGTGGCGCCGGTGATCGATTTGCCGGGGATAGCGATCGGCAGCGGAAATTCGATCACGGACTATATCTCCCCGGAGAGATACGCCAAAATGAATGAAATGGTGCGCCGAATGAGAGCTGAGAAATAGAAATCAAAATTGGAGAGCTTGAAGTGAAAAATTTTTTGTTGTTTGTCTGCGGCTGCGCGGCGGCGGGATACTGCCTGTATTTTGTCATTATCGGAAATATTTTCAATTTGCAGGGATTTTCGTATACATTAGTGGTCGTCTTGGCTTTGGCGATTTGCGCGCTTGCCGTATATCTGCTGAGTTTTCTTTTGATAAAGGAAAAAAAGCAAAACCTCGGTTTTGATTTCGGCCTGTTTGCCTCCGGCGAAGAAAAGGCGGCCGGGCTCGGCGGAAAAATAGACGGATACGCGGCGGAAATGAGGCAAATAAACGCCTATATCGACGACGCCGGGATTTCAAGCGAACTTTTGCAGATAGAGGAGATAATGCGCAAAATGCGGCCGCTTTTGGACGATGAGACCATGACCTCGGGCCGCAGGGGGCAGCTTGCGGATTTTTTCGAATGCTATATGCCCATAATCGTAAAAATTTTAAACAGCTACATGCGCATCGAAAAAAACAGGCTGAAAGGCGGAAACGCCGAGGAGACCAAGGCGCAGATATCGAAGATCATGCCCTTCATCAGAAAGGGTTTTGAAAAAGAACTCGACAATATGTTCACCGACGAAATGGTGGATATAACCGCCGATGTAAAAGTGCTTGAATCGATGCTGTCAAAAGACGGCCTGACGGATATACCAAAGAAAGGGTGAAGGAGGGCAAAATTAAAGTGAAAGAAAAAAATAACGCGGCGCGCATAGGGCTGGTGATCGCCGTTTTGGCGCTGATCATCGGCGCGGTGGCGGTGATCGGGAATTTGGGCGCGGGCAAGGATATGACCGCCGAACAGGCCCTTAACAAATTGGACAGCCTGTATTCGGCATTGAGAATAAACAGACTGCCGCTTTTTTTTGACCCGGATTTCACAGCCGGCGATGAAACCGAGAAAACCGCGGTTCTGCCGGATATTTCAGAATATCCGTTTATCGTCAATCCGACGACGGACGATTTTTTGACCATATACGCCTCCCCGGAGAAAACCGAATGGCTGATCGAGGTTGGCAATAAATTCAACCAAAGCGGGGCCTCAGCCGATGGAAAACCCGTATCTGTGGGTATCCGCGCCGTTTCCAGCAGCCTCGCCGCGGAGCTCATAGCTTCAAAAAAATACACGCCCGACGTCTACGCGCCCTCGAGCGCGCTCTACGGGGAGCTGCTTGTGGGCAGGGGAGTGAAGCTGCGGCAGGCCGAAGGGCGGACTGCGGGGAATGTGACCGGCGTCGTGCTCAGCGCGCAGAAAATCAATGAAATCAAAGAAATTTACAATGCGCAGTCCTTGGATATCGAGACCATAATCCAAAGCGTTTTGTCCGACGAGCTGTCGCTGGGATACACTTCGCCCTCTTCCGATGAGAACGGTTTCCATTTTGTTTTGGCCCTTTTCGCCGCTTTTGACACCGAAAACCCGCTCAGCGAGGAATCGGTCGAAAGTTTGCGCAAATTCCAGGACAAAATCCTGTTTGTGGCCTATGACAACGAACAGCTGAAATCGGCGCTGACCGGTGGGATTTTGGACGCCGTGGTGCTGGATTATCAATCGTATTCCGATTCCCCCGCTTTAAAATCCTCATATGATTTCGTGCCTGTGGGCGAGCGCAGGGACAACCCCATATATGAAATCGGGGATGTCGGGGCGCTCAAATCGCAGATCACGCAAAAATTCGCGGAATTTTGCAAAAGTTCCGAATCGCAGAAATCGGCCGCGGACAAAGGGTTCAACAATTTAAACGATTATGCCCCCGCAGCCGCCGCCGTCACCGGCGCGGCCGTGGGGCAGGCCTATGAGATATACAACAGGGAAAAACACGGGTCGAGTGTGATCACCGCCGTGTTTGTGGCCGATATTTCGGGCAGTATGGAGGGGTCTCCGCTTTTAAACCTGAAGGCGAGCCTGTACCGCGCGATAGACGTGATTGATTCGAACGCCAATATCGGGCTTGTCACTTTCTCGGACAGCGTGAATATAGCGCTTCCAATCGCGAAATTCGACGTCACGCAGAAGTCGTGTTTTTCCAATGCGGTGAAAAATATGACCGCGGGCGGCGGCACCGCGATGTTTGACGCGATTGTGACCGCCCAGAAAATGCTGACGGAGGCAAAAGAGCGCAGCCCCAACACGAAACTGCTGCTGTTCGTTCTGACCGACGGCGAATCCAACATCGGCTATACGTTCAAAGACGTCGAGAAAATGACAAAAGGGCTCAGGATCCCGGTTTATACCATAGGCTATAACGCGGATATCGAGGTTTTGCAAAAATTGTCGGAAATAAACGAAGCGGCGGCCATGGACGCCGATTCGGAGAACATAATATACAGGCTCGAAAGCCTGTTTCGGTCGCAGACGTGATTTTATGCCGAAAGAGAAGGGGGGATACCGTGAGTAAAAAAATGATAATAATCGCCGCCGCGCTTCTTGTGTTTTTGGCGTGCCTTCCGGGCTGTGAAACGAAAGGCGAAGACGGCAAAAAAAAGGAGCATATCGCTTATACCGGGACTTTGCGGGTGTACAACGCGGGGGAATACATCGACAGGACCGTCCTCGAGGATTTTGAGAGGGAGTTTTTTATAAAGGTCGAGTATCATGAATTTGAGAGTAACGAGGACATGTACGCCGAAATTTCGAAAAACCCGAACGCCTACGACGTTTTGGTGCCTTCCGATTACATGATAGACCGCCTCATCCAGGAGGATAAATTGGAAAGATTGGACAAAGATAAAATAAAAAACATCGGCCATGTGGCCGAGCAATACAAAAACCCCGCATATGACGCGGACAACAGTTATTCCGTTCCGTATATGGTGGGCACCTTGGGCATACTATACAGCAAAAAATACGCCGCGGATGCCGACAGCTGGGAGGTTTTGTTTGACAGGGGCCGCCGCGACAAAATCCTGATGCTGGATTCGCAGCGCGACGTCATCGGTTTGGCTCTCAAAATGCTCGGCTCCGGCTTGAACTCGGGCGATGAGGGAGAGCTGTCGCAGGTGAAATCCAAAATTTTGGAGATGCAGTTTGTCTACGGCGAAAGCGAGACGATCCGCGATCTGATGGTGGCGGGCGAAGGCGTGTTCGGCGTGGTATATTCGGGGGACGCCAAAACCGCGATGGACAGAAACCCCGACTTGGCTTATGCGATACCCAAAGAAGGCTCGAACAAGTGGCTGGACGCCTTCGTGATAATGAAGGGCGCGCAAAACATGGAGGCGGCGCAGCAGTTCATCGATTTCATGTGCCGCCCCAACATAGCGGTGCGCAATATGACAAAAACGGGGTACACCTCGCCTATCAGAGGCGCCTGGGGCGAATTCGGCGGCAATGCGGTCATGTTCCCCTCCGATGAGGAGCTCGGGCGCTGCGAGGCTTTTTTGCACAACGCCGAAGCCGCGGCAAAATACGAGCGGCTGTGGGACGAAGTACGCTGATCGTGCCATTTGGTGCGATTGAAAAAAGTGCCCCGGCGAATTGCGCAGGGGGCGAAAACGAAAAGGGGATGAAAAAGATGGCAACGGAAACATTTTTTAAAACAATATACATTGACGAAGCCGCCGCGGACCGGCTGATTGCGGAGATGGAAAAACCGCGGGAACCGTACGCGCCAAAGAGAAACGCGGTGGAAATATTGAAAAGCGAGGAAGAATGGTGGAACGCATATCTGTCAAAGAAATCATCAAAAAAGGCCGAGAAAGAGACTTTGAAGCCGCAATAGACAAATTCACGTGCCAAGACAAAGAGGTCGAAAATTTTCTCAAAACCAAAGCGCTCGATTTTGACCGGAGGCACAAGAGCAGAACCTATTTGATAATTGACATTGACGAATCAGGCGAAATAATTATTTTGGCTTATTATTCGGTGACGATGAAGTCGCTGAAATTTATTTCTGGCCTGTCAAACTCGAAAATCAGAAAGATAGACGGGTTCAGGGCGAACGCCACGGAAACCGAAGCGGTATTGATCGGGCAACTGGGGAAAGATTACAATCATAGAAACGAAATAAACGGAAAAAGCATTATTGAATACATACTGGAAACGGTGTATATCGCGCATACGGCGGTCGGCGGCAGAATAGTCTTTTTGGAGTGTGCAGACAATGAAAAAGTGGTAAAATTTTATCAGGACAATGGTTTTGCGTATTTACAGAACAGCGAAGACGAAAAATATTTACAGATGATAAAATTTTTATAAAAAATCTCGATTTTTCCCCGTTGCCTATCGATGAAAATCGATTGGCAACGGGGCTTTTTCACTCTATTATTTGTCCGTCGTTATCGTCATCTTCTTCCGGTATCGGTACAATAGCCGCTTTATCCATTTCAAAACACCATTTATCCTTGGCAAACTTAACGATTATATCTCTGCGTAATTCAATCGATTCTTTTGTCCATTTGCCGTTTACAAGAAAAGTCTCCAATTCGTTTTGACTCATCAACGGAGCTTTTACAAAATACCGGCTGTTTTTTTCTTCTACCTCTTTTTTTCCCTTGCTGGAATTTGCCGATTGCGGGTCGATAGCAAGGTTACCGACAGAATGTAAATATTCTCTATCAAAAATGCTGCGATAGCTTGTTGCGATATATTTTTCGTCTTTTAATATTCTGCATTTGTCTTTTGCGTCGTTTTGGGCGACTATATGCTCAATAGTCAGTCTCTTTTTGTAATCTTCTTCCCATAAATCGTTAAAAGTCAACGGCGCATAACCGTTTTTCTCCCGCAATGCGTTCTCATATGACCAAAAAAAATAGTTCCTGTCCTGCGGGTAATATTCCCTGTAAAAATCCCTGCTTTTAATTCTGTCAAAGAATTTTTCATCATCACCTAATTGCAGTATCAATACTTTTACCGAATTGTAAAGTGCGGAAAAATCGCCATCGAAATCCCTCGCCAAATCGTACCACTGAGTCATAAATTTATTGGATTGGTTTTTTAATATTGCAAGACCCCTGTAACAAAATATTTCGCAATATCTGCACAATTCGTCGAACTCTTCTTTATTTTCACTTTTATCAAGCCAATATGCTTTTATTAAAACAGGATATATCGACGCCATTCTTCCTAAAGCAATTAAATTTCTAAAGTATCCATTGCATGCAAACATCGCATTTACCGCATCAAAGGATTCTTTTAAATTGCTTACATAAGTCACAATATAATTGTTAAAAACCTCTTCTTTTTTTTCTTTTTCTTCGCGGTCATTTTCGGAATCATATATCTCTTCCGCCAGCGTATTAATCTTGATTTTCAATTCAGTCATGTAGTGTTGATAAGCCTTATAATTTTTCCGGTTAAACCATTTTTCATACGCGATAAACATATACTGCTGGAGAGAGCTTTCATCCAAATTGAATTTTTTGTTGCTTTTCAGAGCTTCATAAGTTGTGTATATATCAAAAAAGCTCTGTTGAATAGTGTTTAACAAAGAATCTGATTTTTTCAGGGAAGCAGACGCCTTATACATCAAAAAGCTCTTTGTTTTTTCTAAATTTGTCAAAACTTTTCCGCGGTCGTTTGTAGTCTCGAAAATCATAGCCGCTTCATTGCGGTTGGTAACGCTGTACACGAGGCAGTTTGCAAGTTGAATCCTCTTGTATATTTTTTCACAGTTTGCAATATCAAAAGCATCCAATTTATCTCTGAAAAAGTTTTTAGCATACAGTAAGTTTGTTTGCGCCGGGGTTTTTTTTATCGCTTTGCCGTCGTTATCCGTTAAAACATATGATTTAAAAAAGCCATCGTCCTGTTCTTGCAATTTCAAAATAAAGTTCGTTTTGTATTTTACATATTTCTTTCTTATTTCGTCAGCGGTTTCTGTTTGTCCCAATTTTTCATAGCGAGCCGCCAAACAAGAAGTAAAAATAATCAAAGTGGTTAAACGTTGCTGACCGTCGACAATGTCGTATGAATCGTCGCAGTTTTCTTTTTGCTGAAATAAAATCGTCCCATAATAATAATTCTGGTAATTTTCTATGTGCGAGAAATCGTCAATAAAATCTTTGAGTTGTTTTTCACCCCAAGCATAACTTCTCTGATAATTCGGCACTTCAAAATATCTATCTTCAATGAACAGACTTTTAATATTAGATTTTCCTTCGGTAATCGCCATAATGCAAATCCTTCCTCCAGTTATCATGCACGACGTCTGGGTCGGCGTTTTCGTGCATGCTGATATTTTGCGATCTTGCGCCTCATTTTTTATGTTTTTTGCTCTTTGGCAGACGAAAGCGCGGTATTGGTTTGCCCGTTTCGTTTTGATATTGATGCGGCGTAAAACCGCGCAATTCCCATATGTGAGTGTTTTCGCGCAGGGTATTGTACAGCCGCTCGAATTTCTCAGCAAACGCCGTATCTTCCAAAGGCGCGTCGGCATCTTCCAATATTATTTTGATTTCCGAGGGGCTTAATAATCGTTCGCATGAGAGTCGGATTTCGAATTGCACATCTTCCAAATCCCGCTCGTCTTTGATGTGCTCCGCCAGAAAGTCGTCCATTGCCTTTTCGCCGGGGATTTTATAATCATAATCCCACCTCTTGGCGACGCACTCCCCGATTACGCTTTTGGTCGGCATATAATATGACATGTCGCAAGTCTCTTCCCAAAGTTCATCAAACTCTTCGATGTCCAAGCAGTCATGCACGACGTAATCTTCCTCCAAGTAATAATCCGAACCGAAATACTCCAAATCGGACAGAAAAGTTTCTGCCTCTTCATATGTGATTTTATCTTTATGATGTTGATTCCATACATTTGCGAGATGCCGTATTTCGTATGCGCCGTACAATTCAAGCAAAGCGGCGGCATAGGATATGAGTTCCAAATTTTTGGCGTTGATGTCCGTAAAACCCTCGTCAGCCGTAACTTCGCGGAATATCTCTATTAATTCGACTGGCAATACAAGATAATAATTGTCGTTTTTTTCATACAGATAAACGAAATTATTATCGGCAAACAGCCAGAACGGATATGGGAAGATATCTTCTTCCCATATTGCCTTTTTCTCTGACAGTTCCGCCGCGCGGCGAAAAACCCCCAGCTTTTTTTCGTCGCAAAGATAAACAGCTTTGCGAAACCGTTCCTTGATTTCCGTAACCGGGTCGGTCATATCCTCATAATCGTCCTCTGCAGGTTCTTCATTTTGATTTGCGGCGGCGACGCATTCGGCAAGGGTATAGACGGGTTCGCCGTGAATTGGCAAATAGTCAAACAAATCCATTATTTCTTCATTCATAAACCTTTTACCGCCATATGCCTCAAATCGATTTCTATCCCGTTTTGTGTTTGCAGTATATCGGTCAGCGATTGCGGGGGCAAAGGGTTCTGCCCGAGATAACATTCAATGTTATTATCTCTCTGCATTATATACCAATGTTCGACTTTATCTGAAGTGGAATACAAGAATTTTTTGAATATCTTGTCATCATCCGTGTTGCCTTCCGACCACACTTCGATTACAAGGTCCGGAAAACCCGCCAGCCTCGTTTGATGTTTGGTTTCTATATATTTATTTTTTTCAAACAGCATAAAGTCGGGCTCGACGCAGCGCAGGTTATAGATATCTTCATTTCTGAAATATTCCTCATCTGTCAGTTTATTTATTTCCACCAACTTCACGGTATCCAAGTTGGTGCGCTTGCCCCAGTAAACCAACGAACAATCGGACTGGCGAACAAGAATTTTCTTTGGTTTTATCAAACCGTACAGCTCGCCTATGATTGAATTTATTATGTCGTTATGTCTTCCGGACGTCGCCATTTCCATGGGCATATTCATATTGCTTTCACTTTCCTTTCGGCTTCCGTTTTTTAGTCGATGGATTCGTAGGCGTCGATGATTTTTACGAGCTGTCTCTCGGCGGCGGGCAGGTTCTTTTCTATAATTGAAACAAATTCCCTCTTTTTCGCGTTTATTTGGTCGGCGAATTTGAATGCCACCACCCAGTTGTCGTACACGTACCCGAAGTCGAACACGCGCCCCTCCATGACTATGTCGAGCATTTCGGAGGATTCGGCGTCGCGTGAAAATTTGGTCTTGAGGTTTATGTCATAGTAGGCGGGCACCACATATACGCGCGCGTAATACGACAGCGCCTCGGTTATCACGCCCACCTTTTCCGTGTCCTGCACAGTGATGGGGATAGCCATGAGCTGCGCGTGCCCGTCCACGTATTCCGCGTATTTTTCCTGTCTTTCATCCAATTTCGGATAGGGCAGTATGCCGAAATCCACGTCCATGTCCCGAAGCTGCGGCACGATGCCTATCTGCGTGGTCATCAACAACCCGTGGCCGCCGGCAAACGTGGGCGGGACTTTTTTGTCGTTCCAGTCCGAAAACGCGTATGTGTGCTCGCCTATGCAAATGTCAAACGCCTTTTCAAACGTCAAAATCGAGCGCTCGGTCAAAATATCGTAATACGGGATGTTGTTTTCGTCCTTTTTCATGACGGTGTTGCCTCCGGCGTAGAAAAAGTTGAGCTGGCCGCCTCCCAGAATCAACCCGTACAAGTCCACATCCGTCATTTTTCCGTCGCCGTCCAAATCCTTGCTCACATCTTTGATCAGGTCGTACATTTTGTCAAATGTCCAGCTTCCCGCCTTGACCGACTCATAGAGGTTCTCCAGGGCGTATTCCTGATGCAGGTTTTTGTTGAACAGCACGATATACGCGTGGTCGTTGGAGCTTATCGAAAAATCGCTCAGGGCCAGAAAAATCTTGTTGCCGAATGAGAGGTCGTCCGTGGCGCTTTTGCACCACCACGGCTTTGAAAAGTCGATATACGGGATGTTGGCCATATTCATCAGATATCCGCTCTGCGCGGTGGGCGCCGAATATATCTCGTGGGTCATGAGCAGATCGTAGATGTCGTCGCCTGCGGCAACCGCTTTTTTGACCGCCTGGTTCGGCCTGGTCTCGTCGCCCTCGTCGAGCGCTATCATCGTTATTTTTACGTTCAGCAGGTCCTCGACTATTATGTTCCTTTTGTAAACGGCGTCGTTTATCGGTTCGCCGGTTTCCTCCTCGGCTATGATGTCCCTTGAGTGGAGCGGGTACTGGTGCATTTCGTCCCCGCGCGTCAAGACCTTGAATTCATATCCTCCGTAATTTACGCCCTCCGGCAGTTCGAGTGCGAACTGGGGCTCTTGCGGCCCGTCCTCATCCGATTCCGTCTGTGCCGGGCCTGCGCCCGCTTCGTCGGTGACAAGGGTGTCCCCCGCGCTTTTCGCGCAAGCGGATACAAGCCCCGCCGCGAGCAAAACCGCCACTATGAACAGCAGCATTTTTTTCGTTATAATCATCACTAAATAAACCCCCGATTTTATTATATATTTTTATTTTAATATTATCACTCGTAGCTTCCCGCTTCTTTGACAAGCGAGATTATGTGCCGGAAATTTTCCAAACTCACCGCGTCGGGTATGGAATGGTCAGAGGCGAAAATGTATCCGCCGTTTTGCTTCATTACCGGCAAAACCCGTTTTATCTCCTCGGATATCGCCTCTTTGTCGTCCCACAGCACGGCGTTTATGCCGCCGTGGAAAGTCATCCTGTCGCCGTACTTTTTCTTGAGGGCGATGGGGTCCACCCCCGCTTTGACCTCCAGAGGGTTGAGCGCGTCCAATCCGATCTCATAAAAATGCGGCACCAACGGGGTTATATCCCCGCACGAGTGCATCCTCACGTAAACGCCTTTCTCATGCGCCCAGTCTATCACTTTTTTATGCAGGGGCTTGAGCAGCTCGACGTATTTGGCCACCGAAAAAAACAAATTGTTCTTGTATCCCAT
>WQXD01000056.1 GCA_009785015.1 Oscillospiraceae bacterium
AAGGAGAACTTTCGTATGAATATCAGCAATATTTTTTTGGAAACGCCGCATTTTTCTTTTGAGTACGACGGCAAGACGCTCAATGGTTTTGAACCCGGAACCGAGAGAAACGCCAAAAAGCTTCCGGAGCTGTCCGAAGGCGGGACGAATTATGAAATAACATATGATTTCAAAAACGGCATAAAAGTTTATGAAAATCTCTGTATTTACGGCAACTTCAACGCGGCGAAAGTCCTTTTGAATTTTGAAAACGTCTCCGGCGCAAATTCGGGGCAGATATCAAAAGTCTGCGACTGCGACATATCGCTGCCCTTCAACGAAAATTATACGCCCCCCGCAGTCGGGCACCGGCTCACCCCCGAAAACAAGGCGAGGGTTTTTAAATCCGTCGGTTCAAACTGGGCGAGGGATGAATTTTTCGAATACCCGGAATACATAGCTCCAAAGCAGGACCGCGTGTATTCATGCGAGCACGGAAGAAGCTCGCAGGGGCTGATGCCGTATTTTGACCTCAACGAAAACGACGTCGGCGTACTCGTCGCCATAGGCTGGACGGGCCAGTGGAATATAAAATTTTCGGGCGGGGATAAAAAGATAAATATAAAAACAGGCATCGAGGGCCTTGATTTTTATCTTGAACCCCATGAAAAAATACGGACGTCGTCGGCCGTTTTGATGCTCTACGAAAACGGCAGGGACGAGGCGTGCGTGGCCTGGCGGCGCTTTTTTAAAAAACATATAACGAATATGGGGAAAGGCGAACGGCCGAAAGAAGGGCCGTTGTCGCTTATGAAGTGGGGCGGCATTTCGAGCGGCAAGATGATAGAGCGGATCCGCAAGATATCGTCATACGGAATCGGCGGGGAATATTTATGGGTCGACGCGGGCTGGTACGGGTATTCGACCGGGCCCTGCCCGAGCGAACACGACGGGGACTGGGGATCGCACACGGGAAGCTGGGTGGTAAACAAAACCTATCACCCCGACGAAATGCTCGAAGTCGCAAAAACGATAAAGGAAAACGGACTGAAATTTATTCTGTGGATCGAGCCGGAAAGGGTTTTGAGAAATACCGACATGCCAAAAACGCACCCCGATTGGTTCCTCGAGATGTCGGAAAAAGACCCCACGCTGCTGCTCGATCTGTCCAATCCCGAAGCGGTTTCGGGGACTTATGAGCTTATTAGCGGATATGTGGAAAAATTCGATTTGAAATGCTACCGGCAGGATTTCAACATAAACCCGCTCGCATACTGGAGAAAGTACGACGAAACCGGAAGAGCGGGCTTAAAGGAAATCAAATACATAACGGGGCTGTATAAATTCTGGGATATGCTATTAGAAAAGTTTCCGGATTTATTCATCGACAACTGCGCCTCGGGCGGCAGACGAAACGACATAGAGATGATGTCGCGCTCCATGCCGCTGTGGCGTTCGGATTATCAGTGCACATGGGATTACGAGCCCGAAGTATCGCAGATACATACGACGGGGATTTCGCGCTGGCTGCCCTATCACGGCACGGGCCTCGGAAAGTATGCGGAAGACGCATACAAAATGAGAAGCGCGTACGCGCCGTCGCTTGCCTCCCTGTTCTGGGGCTATGAAGATCAGGATTTCATCGACGGCGACGAAAAAAACGACATTGTAAAAAAGTATTTCGCCGAATACAAGAGCGTGCGGCCCTATCTTACCTGCGACTATTATCCTTTGGTTCAAAATTCGGCGTGTGACACGACATGGTGCGCCTGGCAGTACAACCGCCCGGAAAACGGCGACGGGATAATCCTCGCCTTCAGGCGGCCCGCTTCGCCCATGTCAAAAGCCGAATTTGACTTGAAAGGGCTGTCCCCCGGAACTTACAAATTCACCGACGGGGACAGCGGCGAGGAAAAAACCATGACTTTTGACGAAATAAAAAACAAGGGCTTTGAAGTCGTTATCCCCACAAAGCGCTCGTCGAAGCTCATCAGATACCAAAAGATATAGGGGGGATAATATGCGAAAATTGATTTTATTGCCTCTGTTTTTGATTTTGACGGCGTTTGCGGGCTTTGCTGCGGGGTGCGGTGAAACGGCGCCCGGCAACGCCGAAAAAGCAGGTTCCCCCACAGACGCGCCAAACGATGACGCTTCCAAAACTCCGGAAGCGCAAAAAAAATATGCCGCCGATTATCTCCCCGATAAAACTTACGGCGGTTATGAATTTCGTATGGTGATACTCGCAAGGGGGCAGTTCGATTTTATCACGGAAGCGGATATCGAAGAGGAAACGGGGGATACCGTATACGACGCGATATACAAGAGAAACAGGCTGATCGAAGAAAAATACGATGTAAAATTCAAACAGTCGACCGTTTCGGAATACCCGGCGCTCACGAGCACATTCAAAAAAAGCACGGCCGCCGGTTCCGACGATTTTGATCTGTGCATGATCATCTCGCGCGACGCGTGGGCCCAGGCCCTCACGGGGACCGTCGTACCGGTGCATAAACTGCCCTGTCTCGATATTTCGCAGCCGTGGTATTCCCAGGATGTAAACAGCGAAATAACGATCAACGGCAAGCTGTATTTTGCCTACAGCGACGAATGCCTGAATATGTTCGAACAGACGCTCAGCGTATTGTTCAATAAAAAACTGATTGAGGATTTCGCCCTTGACAACGTGTACAAGCTCGTAACGGACAACAAATGGACGATAGATAAATTTTTTGAGATGTCAAAGGGGATCGCCGCGGACTTGGACGGCGACAACACAATGACAGATAGGGACAGGTACGGGATACTGTCGCAAAACGATTTGCTGTACCCTTGTTTCTGGGTGTCGAGCGGGATAAAAACCGTGAGTAAAGACGCAAACGATTTGCTTGTGTTCACGGGAGACAGCGAAAAATTGTACAACGTGCTCGACAAGGTTTATCAGAATTTATACGGCGGCGGCAAAATCTTTTTTGACACTTTTTCGGATAAAATCACATCGTACCAAAATCAGGGCGGAGACGACGCGAGAAGGGTTTCGGGTATGCAGTTTCAGGACAACCTCGGATTGTTTTATGTCGCGTGCGTGGGGATGATCCCCACACTGCGCTCTATGGAAACCGATTTCGGGATACTGCCCTTCCCCAAACACGACGAGTCGCAGGAAAAATATTATTCGCGGGTAATAGACGGCTGGATAAGCTGCGTCCCCAATACCGCGCCCGATCTCGAGCGCACGAGCATAATCATGGAAGCTCTCGCGGTCGAATCGAGAAACAACACGATACCCGCATATTTTGAAACCGCCCTGCGCACAAAACACACCCGCGACGACGAATCACAGGATATGCTCGATCTGATCCACGCGAACAGGACGATGGATCTGGGCGATACATTCTATATGGACCCGGTGAGGAATATATATTCGGGCGTACTCAACGCCAAAAAAGACAATTTTGTCTCCGCAGTCGAAAAAGCCGCAAGCACGGTGGACAAAACTTTGGCAAGAGCCAATGAAGCGGCGCTCGCCCTTGATTAAATTTTACAAATTTATTAAAAACCAAAAATAAAAGGGATAAAAAAGGGGGAAAATCATTTGTCTGTTGCATTAATCGTCACCGGTTTATTGGTCATGGGCGTCATATTTGTCAATGGCTGGACTGACGCGCCCAACGCGATTGCCACCGCTATATCCACCAGGGTCTTGGAAACGCGCAAAGCGATCATAATGGCTACGATATTGAATTTTGCAGGCGCGCTTGTAATGACGATGCTGAATTCGCAAGTGGCGGAAACAATAAGTAAAATGGTGGTTTTCGAGGGAGGGGGCAATGAACCGCAAATCGCGCTTGCCGCTTCGCTTTTTGCGATTGTCGTATGGGCGACCGGCGCATGGTACTTCGGGATACCCACCAGCGAGAGTCACGCCCTGATTGCGGGAATCACGGGAGCGGCTTTGGCGATGGGAGGATTTTCGTCGCTGGATATGTCCGAGTGGAACAAAGTGCTCCTGGGGCTTTTGATTTCTTCCGTGATGGGGTTCGGCGGCGCTTACGTCATCGCCAAGGTTATTCAAATATTTTCAGTATTTTTCAACAGAAAAAAAGCGAACAAATTTTTCGCGATAGGGCAGGCGGGAACCGCGGGGGCAATGGCATTTCTCCACGGGGCTCAAGACGGGCAAAAATTCATGGGAGTATTCATGCTGACTCTGTTTTACAACGGATTTGCGGAAAAAACATCGAGCGGCGGATTCATAATCCCCATATGGGTGATAGCCCTTTGCTCGCTGGTTATGGGGCTCGGAACGTCGGTGGGCGGTGTGCGGATCATCAAGGCCGTGGGGATAGATATGGTAAAAATGGAAAAATATCAGGGTTTCTCCGCCGACTTGGGAGCATCCATCTGTCTTTTGGTAGCTTCGCTTTTTGGAATTCCCCTGTCGACAACCCACACGAAAACAACATCGATAATGGGGGTTGGAGCCGCCAAACGCCTTTCTTCCTTAGACTGGCGTATTGTCGGGGAAATGGTTCTGGCATGGGTACTTACATTTCCCGGTTGCGGCATTATCGCCTATTTAATGACCAAGCTGTTTATTTTAATTTTTTAGCTGAAATCATCAAAATCATCAAAATCATCAATCGAAAGGATGAAACAAAACAATGGCTATCAAAAATTACAATTATTTCAATAAATTCGCAGCGCAGATGTCGCTTTGCAAAAAAGCGGCGCAGCAGTTGATGGACATGCTCGAAAACTATGTTGATGTCTCGACAAAAGCCAAAGAAATTCATGACACGGAACATGAAGCCGATATTCTTTTGCATGAAATCATGAGCGAGCTGAACCGTTCTTTCATGACTCCCATCGACAGGGAAGATATCGTGAGCCTTGTCAACGAATTGGACGATATAACCGATTCGATAGAAGAAGCCGCAATTTTATTTGACGTCCTGAGTATATCGCAGGTCAGGCAGGAAGCTTTGGAAATGGCCAAACTCATTCTGGCCGGGTGCGAAACGCTTTACGACGCGATAGCGGAATTTTCGCATTTTAAAAACTCAAAAATATTGAACGAATTGATTATCAAAGTAAATCAGGCCGAGGAAGACGGAGACCGGAGGTATCGCAGCGTTATCAAAGCTATGTACCAAAACGAAAAGGAGCCTGTCGAATTGATGAAATGGAAAGAGATATTCGATGCGATGGAAGCTGTTTTGGACGACTGCGAAGACGTCGCCGATTTGCTTGACGGCTTAGTTATCAAAAACAACTGATTTCTTTATACCGGCCCCTTGCGAACGTTACCCCCCGCCTTGGCAAAAACCGGGGCGGGAGATTTTTTATTGGCCAAAAAAAAATTTTAATTTTTTTTCGAATACCTATTGACAAACAATATTATACGTGATATAATATTATCAGAAAGCAAAAAACCGCGAAACAAATAAAAAACACAGGAGGTGAGCTTGGAGTGATATTTACCGTAAACGCTTCGCTTTTAGACGCGATTGTTTTGTCCGTTGTTTCCGAAAACGACACTTACGGCTACAAAATAACCCAGGAAGTGAACAACATAATCGGAGTCTCCGAATCCACTTTGTACCCCGTACTGAGACGGCTGCAAAAAGACAATGACCTCGAAGCCTACGATATGGAACATCTCGGCAGAAACAGAAGGTATTACAGAATCACGAACAAGGGCAAAATACTTTTGAGCCTTTACAAGGAGGAATGGGAGATATACAAAGAAAAAATCGACAAAGTGTTCGACAAGGCGTTTGACGCCCCAAAGGACAAAAGCAAAAACGCCGAATGCAAAAGCATGAACATCGGCGAAATTATAGACAATTTGAAAATCGACGAAAAAATAGAATTTTTAAAAACCGAAGGCATGAAATTGGGAATAAAATTGGAAGATTTCATAAGCAACCAGGCCCAAAAGGCCAAAGCGAAAAAAAATAAAAAAACCGACGGCGGCGACCCCGACCAAGGTCCGGACCCCGGCCCCGACGCCCGGGATCAATAAAAACAGTAATTTTACATTTTACAAAGGAGAATCGAAAGTGAACAAGAAAGAATTTTTAAACAGGCTCAAAGATGACCTTTCGTCCCTTACCGACGATGAAAGGCAGAACGCAATCAAGTATTACGAGGAATATTTTGACGAGGCAGCCGAGGAATCCAAAGGGGAGATGGTATCGCAGTTCGTATCTCCCGAGGATCTGGCGAAAAAGATAGAAGCGGAACTCGCCGAACTGGCAAAAGCCGAAAGCGCCGCAAATGAGACTGTATTTGAAATGAAAACAGATCAGGAAGCGCCGAAAGCGAGCGAAGAAGCCCCCAAAACCGAAAATATATACAATCAAAATAAATCAAGCGGCACATGGAAAATCGTACTCTTGCTCTGCACCGCGCCGGTGTGGCTGCCGGTTCTGATAGGTCTGGCCTCCGCCGCGTTCGGGTTGTTCATGGGGCTTTTGGGAATAGCGTTTGCAATCGCTGCGATAGCGCTTTCCGGATTTATAATGGTCGGCGCGGGGTTTATGGCTGTGGGTTACGGGGCGGTGAATCTGTTTATAGACGTCACAAGGGCGCTTTATCCGCTGGGGGCGGGGTTCGTGGTCGCGGGGGTCGGATTGATTCTGGGATACACTTTCACCAAGCTGACGGCGCTGATGTTCAAATCGCAGTTTAAATTCTTGGGCTGGGCCCTGCGCGGGATAACGGGCAGATTTTCGCGCCAGGGCGCGTAAATTGTAAATTAATAAATAAAAATAAAACGGGGGAAAAACGATGAGAAAAATACTGATAATCGGGATAATTTTCGTGTTGATAGGCGGGGTGTTCTGCGGGGCGGCGTATGCCGCAGGGGAAAAATACACCGATTTGCAACTAACGGCTACAATATCCGAATTCGCGGCGGGCGGCATATCCGAAATACACATAGGAAACTATGTGGCCGATATAAGAATATTTAAAAGCGAAGCGAATTCAAGCGGAATTGTAGTCAAAGGCGAAAATTTGGCGGAGGAGGGATTTGTATGCGAACAGTCGGGCGGCGTTTTAAATATTTCCTACAATCCGAAAAAGATAAACTTCGGGATCATATCCTTTCCCTCCTTCGTGTTCGAGCCGTTCTGGAAAAACAGGGGTCCGGTTATAAACATATACATACCCGAAGAAAAATATTTTGACGGGATATATATCGACGGCGGGCTGGGCAACGCCGAAATAACGGATATACGGGCGAAATCCTTTTTCATAAGCGGAGGAGTCGGCAATTTGGGCATAAAAAACATATACGCCGAAAACCTGGAGATCGACGGCGGGCTGGGAGACGTCAATATCAGCGGGGTCGTCGAGGGCGACATAAGAATCGACGGCGGAGTGGGCAATGTGCGCTTGAATTTAAAAGGCGACGCGGATGATTACAACATATATACGAAAGGCGGGCTGGGCAGCATAAAAGTCGGCAGCGGCCGAATCAAACCGCCGGGGGGAACGGGAAAATATAATATAAATATCGACGGCGGGCTGGGAAATGTGGATATAAACATAAATTAGTCACATTTATAATATATAATAAATATAATAAGAATACGGAGGGTATTTTCATGAAAAAACTTTACAGAATCGATCAGGGAAAAATGATATGCGGGGTCTGCGGGGGAATAGCGGAATATTTTGATTTGGATCCTTCGCTTGTCAGGATCGCGGCGGTAATTCTGGCTTGCTTTGGCGGCGGGGGGCTTATAGCCTACATAGTCGCGGCGGTGGTCCTCCCGAGAAAAACGATTTAAGCCTGTAAAAGCTGCGGCTTGAAGCGGCAAAAAAAACATGCGTCCCGGGACGCGTGTTTTTTTGCGGGCTTATTTTAAAATTTAATAATTTAGACTTGCAAAATACAAAAAAATCTATTATCATATATTTGAAGGTCAAAAACGTATTAATTAAAGAAAAGCGAGGATGAATTCATGATCAATGTAGCGATGCTCAGCAAATGGCACGTCCACGCGGGCGGTTATGCCAATGAAGTCAAGAGACTCGGGCACAATATCCCGGTGATCTGGGACGACGACGAAAAGAGGGGGGCCGAATGGGCCAAAGAACTCGGTTGCGCCTATGAAAAAGACTTGGACAAAGTTCTGTCAAGAAGCGACGTGGACGCGGTGGTGGTTGACAATGAGACCTCGAAGCACAGGGAAGTCATGGTGGCCGCCGCAAACGCGAAAAAACACATCTTCACCGAAAAAACCCTTGCCGCGACCAAAAAAGACGCTTTGGCAATCGCGGAAGCGGTTGAAAAAAACAATGTGATATTCACGATTTCGATGCCCCAGCGCACTTCGCCCGTAATCCTGTACGCAAAAGCGGTCATCGACTCCGGAGCGATAGGGCAGGTGAACACCGCGCGTTTCAGAAATGCCCACGACGGCGCGAGCGGCGACTGGCTCCCGCTTTACTGGTATGTGGAAGCCGACGCCTGCGGCGGCGCGATGATGGATTTGGGCTGCCACCCGATGTATGTGGCGAATTATCTTTTGGGAGAGCCCGCCAGGATAACCTCCATGTATAACGCGACCACGGAAAAAGCGCTCAATTACGGAATCGAAGACAACGCGATAAACCTCGTGGAATTCAAAAACAAGGCGATAGCCATGGTCGAGACGAGTTTCGTGACGCCGGTTTCCCCCTGGGCGGTCGAAGTCTACGGAACGAAAGGGATGTTAGTCGGAAACAACGGAAACGTGAGGCTCTCGACCCCCGAAACCAGAAAACTCAAAGATGAGCCGATCGAAATCACGAAACTCCCCAAAGCGCTGCCTTCGCCTTTGCAGACCTGGTTTGACGCGATAGAAAAAGGCGCCTCGGTGGTTTTCGACATAAAAGCGGGCGTCGGCCTCTCGGAACTGCTCGAATGCGCCTACATCTCGCACAAAACCCAGACCACGGTCGCCTTTTGACGGCTTGACCGATATTTATTAAATCATCTCGTATAATTCCTTTACGCCGGCCCCGGATTTTATCGCGCTGTCGAATTTTTTGACAAGCGCCAGATCTCCGGGGCGGCTGGCGATGAGGCCGTATGAACCCGCTTCTTTTAATATTTCCTCCAGCTCCCGGCCGCTTGGCTCTTCTCCCTTGAAATTCGCGGCGGCGGCCATCACCAGACAGATATACCCCACCGGCAGGTTGTTTTCCGCGCAGATTTTGTAAACGCCGGAGAGCCTGTCGGTGGGGGAGAGCTTGCGTCTTATATCCGCGCCCACGCGCTTTGCAGTATCGCCCAGCGCCCTGTTGGCGAGCCTTTTTATCACCTCGTCGATATAAGCGAAATCGAATTCGCCGTAGATCCGCTCCAAGGCCATTCCGGAAAACCGCATCGCGCCCGCCGCGACTTCCCTTATGTACCGGTTTTCTATTGCCTGCCATATATACTCGTACCCGGCGAGCTGCCCGAGGTAGGCGCAGACCGCGTGCGCCATATTGTGTATATACAGCTTGCGCTCGATAAAATACTCGAAAGGCGAATGGGCCGCGATGCCTTCGATTTCGGGTATGGCGCCCCTGAGCGCGTTTTTGTCCACATACAGCATCTTGTAATATTCGGTGACGATTCTAAGCGGGTTGCCGCCTTTCATTTCGGCTGTCTGGACGGGCACCATCCTCCCCACCGAAGCCTCCGCGACGCCGATCTTTTCGCGGTATAAACCTTTGAATTTTTCTTCTATATGCCCCAAGATACCCTCGCGCATATATTTGCCCGCCCCGATCATATTCTCGCATAAAATTATATTCAAGGGCGCATAATTTTGATCGGCGAACCTTTTTTGTATCCCTTCGGCGAGGGGCTTCATTATGAATTTCAATATATTGACTCCCACGGCGGTCGCCATGATGTCCGCTTTCGACACGGCGTCGAAGACTTCGCCCGAATTTTCGGGAGAGCCGTCGATTCCGCGGATATTTTTTATAATGATCTCGCTTGAAAAATCGTTGTCCACGAACTTTATCGGATATTCCCTTTTTTCGTTGAGCAGGCTTATGAGCTCCTTATTCACGTCTATAAAGGAGAGCTCAAAGCCGCCCTCATACAAAAGCTGCCCGACAAACCCGCGGCCGATATTTCCCGCCCCGTATATCAGCGCTTGCATTTCTATATCCCCTCCGCGTTTGCGAGCAGGTATTTTTCGGCTTCGTGGCACCATATGCCGTTATTTTTCTTTATTATACCGTCGAGCCCGGCAAACATGGGGTCGGTTTTTCCGAGCTCTCCGAAATCGCCGAGGGCCGCAAGCGGCATCTTTATATTCGTGTATATCAGCATTTTCCCCGCGCGTATGTTTGGCAGGTTCAGTATTGTCCCGGCTGCCGCGTCGAGGCCGCCTATGTGCGTTATCATCATGGACGGGTCGATAAGCCCGGAACTCATCATCTCCAGCGATTCGACCATGTCGGCCGTGTTCCCGCCGCTCGTGCCCACTATATGGGTCGATATGTAGTGCACGTTATAGAAATTGAACTCGGCGGAAAAGCGGGGGTCGGTAGGCCCGGCGAAGAAGTTCAGGCAGCCGTCGCGCCCCAGTATTTTGTCGCCCGTTTCGACCAACTGCTTGGAGGGATAATAGACAAACACGTCGTCGTACCCTTTGCCGCCGGTCAGTTCCAGCAGGGGTTCCTCGGGTTTTTCGTAGCCCGCCGTGTTTAGATATATGAGTTCGACGCCGTTTTTTTCGGCTTCCTCGACCGTCACAATCGAAGCGGCCCTGTCAAGGCGCGACTGGTCGATATCGATCACGACCACTTTTTTGGGTTTCCTGTCGCAGTGTATGGTATAATCGACCGCTCCGAGCCCCATAGGGCCGGCAGCGCCGAGATAGGCGCAGCTCCCGCCCTCGACAACACCCATATCGTGGATGTAGACCCCGGGAGTGGTGTGGTAGTTGGCATGATAGGCGCCGACTATGCAGGACATGGGCTCCGCGAGCGAACCGAAGTAAAAAGCGTCGCCGCCGTATTCGAGCAGGCAGTCCAATTCCATCACTTCATGGGGGATTATGATATATGTGGCGTTGCCGCCTATATACTTGTACGAATATCCCGGCGCGGCGAGCGACCCCTTGTAATTCAATGCGGGCTGGATCGAAAATTTTGAGCCGGGCCTGTATTTGCCTTCCCATTTTTTGCCCACTTTGACAATTTCGCCGCAGAATTCGTGGCCGATAATCACGGGATTTTCCGCCACGTCTTCGGGGACCCTTTTGTGCCGCGCGCCCTGGATCGCCGCTTTGTGGCAGGACATGCAGATCGTGTTTGAAATGATATGGGCGAGTATTTCGTCCTCTTGTATTTCGGGGAGTTCGAATTCCTCGAGCCTCAGATCGTTTTCGCCGTATAACCTCACCGCTTTTGTTTTCATAACTTTTTTCTCCTTTTTGAATAAATTGGATAACCGCTCGCCGAGATCCGATTTTACCTGCGCCGTCTTTTGCTTTTCGGCGTTGTATGCGTCGTTTTTGGCGTCATAACTCAAAATATCGCCTTCCTTTACGCCTTCGGGCAAATTTGCAGCCGGCACTTCTTTTTTATTTTCGTCGTCGTCAAACAAAACCGCGACGCCCTCTTCGATTCTGTCGACGGTATAAAATTTGAGAAACATATAAAAAATTTTCCTTTCCTGATAAATTCGGCTTTTTATTTTTGTTTTATTGTGATATACTAATTATAATACATTTTTTTATAAATTTCAAGGGGATTTTGAATTTTATGGACAATATAGAAAATAAAATAAACGAACTGAGGAAACAGATCGAATTTTACGCGAAAAAATATCACGAAGAGGACATAAGCCTGATCGGCGATTTCGATTACGACATGCTTGTAAGGGAACTCTCAGAGCTCGAGCAGGAATACCCCGAGTTTGACAGCCCGCATTCCCCCTCGAAAAGAGTGGGAGGAAAAGCGCTCGACAAATTCGAAAAAGTGGCCCACAAGGTCAAAATGGGTTCCCTGTCAAACGCGTACTCAAAAGAAGAGCTTTTGGATTTTATAGACAAAACGAACAAAATATTCGACGGCGAAAAACAGGAATATCTGCTCGAGTACAAAATCGACGGGCTGTCGGTTTCGCTCGAGTACGAAAACGGGCTGTTTGTCAGGGGTTCCACTCGGGGAAACGGGCTTGTGGGCGAGAACATCACGGAAAATTTAAAAACCATTAAATCGATCCCTAAAAAATTGTCGGGGGATTTTCCGAAGTATCTCGAAGTGCGCGGCGAAGCCTTCATGCCCATAAACGTATTCAGACAGTTAAACGAACAGAAACAGTCGCAGGGGCTCGCGCTTTTGGCAAATCCGAGAAACGCAGCCGCCGGTTCGCTGCGGCAGCTCGACCTCGGTGAAACCGCGAAGCGCAGACTCGACATATTCATCTTCAACATACAGCAGCTCGAAACAGGCGGCGATATAACCGACAGGCTCGAAAAAAAATTCAAAACGCACGCCCAAACCTTGGATTATCTCGCCTCGCTGGGCTTTTGCGTTTCTCCGCTGTACAAAACTTTCACAGAGCCAAAAGAGATGATCGAGGAAATCGAAAACATGGAGGCGGGCCGGTTTGAGCTGAGCTTTGAAATCGACGGAGCGGTATTGAAATTCAACGACATAGCGAAACGCGACATGATCGGCGAAACCACTCACTCCCCAAAATGGGCGACAGCGTATAAATACCCGCCCGAAGTAAAAAGCACGAAACTTTTGGACATCATAATCCAGGTGGGCAGGACGGGGGTTTTGACCCCGAACGCGATTTTCGAGCCGGTAAAACTGGCGGGCACGAGCGTATCGAGGGCCACTCTGCACAACATGGATTTTATCGCGGAAAAACAAATCAAAATAGGCGACACGATAAACGTCAGAAAAGCGGGCGAGATAATACCCGAAATTTTATCCGTCGAATTTGACAAAAGGGACGGCACCGAAATCGATTTTCTCCCGCCCTCAAGCTGCCCGTCGTGCGGCTTTGAGATAAGCGGCGATGAAAAAGACGTGGCGCTGCGCTGCGCGAACCCAGCGTGCCCGGCGCAGCTTGAGCGCAATATAATCCACTTCGCTTCGAAAAACGCCATGAATATAGAGGGGCTGGGCCCCTCCGTGGTAAATTGCCTCATAGAAAACAAGCTCATTTCTTCTTCCGCCGACCTGTATAAGCTCAAAGACAAAGCCGACGAGATTGCGAACATCGAGAGAATGGGCAAAAAAAGCTCGCAAAATCTGATCGAGGCCATCGAAATATCAAAAACAAGGGGGCTCGCGGCGTTCTTCTACGCCTTGGGGATCCGGCACATAGGAGAAAAGACGAGCATGCTGATTGCGCAAAAATACAAAAACATAGAAAACCTGTATTCCCCCGAACCCGTGACAATCGAACAGCTGACGCAGATAAAGGACATAGGCGGGGAATCGGCGAAAATGGTCGTGAATTATTTTTCAAATCCGCAAAATATCGCCTATATAGAGCAGTTTATAGCTTATGGGCTAAAGACATGCACGGATTCTGCCGGCGAAGACGACGGCGCCTCGGACATACTGAGCCAAAAAAAGTTCGTGGTGACGGGGACGCTGTCCAAATACAAGCGCGACGAAATAGAAAAGCTCATAACAAAAAACGGCGGCGAGGTGACATCCGCCGTGTCAAAGAAGACGGATTATGTGCTGGCCGGCGAAAACGCGGGGAGCAAACTCGAAAAAGCGGAGGCGCTGGACGTGAAAGTGATCGGCGAGGCCGAATTTGAAGCCTTATTGAAAGGGGAGATTTTATGAACAAGAGACCGAATATCGTTTTTGTGCTGACCGACGATCAGGGATATCCCGATTTGGGCTGCACGGGAAACCCGTATATACAAACGCCGAACATCGACGAGTTCCATAAGGAATCGGCGCGTTTGAATGATTTCCATGTGGCGCCGCTGTGCGCTCCCACGCGGGGCGCGCTTCTCACCGGGCGCAGGCCCACGCGAAACGGGGTGTGGGCGACCTGCTGGGGGCGGTCGCTGCTCTCGGCCGGGGAGCTCACATTGAGCGAAGTTTTGCAAGCAAACGGCTATGCCACGGGCATGTTCGGCAAATGGCATCTCGGCGACAACTATCCGTACCGCCCGCAGGACCGCGGATTTGAGAGAGTGGTCGCCCACAAAGGCGGCGGAGTGGGGCAGACCCCGGATTTTTGGGGCAACAATTATTTTGACGACACATATTTTCACAACGGCAAGCCCATAAAACACACCGGATACTGCACGGACATATGGTTTGACGAAGCCATGAAATTCATACGCGAAAAGCGCGACGCGCCGTTTTTCGCGTATATAGCGACAAACGCGCCGCACGAGCCGTATCTCGTCGATGAAAAATACACCGCGCACTACAGGGGAACCGACGGCATAATCCATCCCGAATTTTACGGCATGATCGAAAATATCGACGAAAATTTCGGGAAACTGCGCGCTCTGTTAAAAGAGCTCGAAATCGAAGACGACACGCTGCTTGTTTTCATGACCGACAACGGTTCCTCGGGCTCCGCCCGGCTCGACGAAAACCAATTTGTAACAAGGGGCTATAACGCGGGCATGCGCGGCATGAAAGGCAGCTATTACGACGGGGGGCACAGGGTGCCGTGTCTGATGCGCTGGCCCGGCGGCAAAATCCTAAACCGCGAAGTCGGCGAAATTTGCTTCCATATCGATTTCATGCCCACGCTGCTGGATTTATGCGGCATTGAGCCCCCGGAGGGCGCCGTGTTCGACGGGGCGCCGCTGGGCGGGCTGCTTCGCGGGGATATACAGCGCCTTGATGGCGAACGCGTCGATTTCGTGCAGTACCGGCAGTACACCGAACCTCCGAGAAAATGGGAAAACGCGGTCATCACCCGCGAATACAGGCTCATAAACGGGCGCGAGCTGTACAACATAAAAAAAGACCCCGGGCAGCGCCGCGACATCTCCGGCTCAAACCCCGGAATGGTGGAGCAAATGCGGGCGCTGCACGAAGAGTGGTGGCGCGAAGTCGCGCCCGGCCTTGACGATTACTGCCATATCGCGATAGGAAGCGATATGGAAAATCCGACGCGTTTGGACGCCATGGACGTAATGGGCGATGTGGCCTGGAATCAAAACCAGATCGCCGCCGCGCAAATAAGCACGGGAAAATGGAATGTGGACGTATGCCAAACGGGCCGCTACCGCATATCGCTGCGGCGCTGGCCCGAGGAATTTCCCTTGAAGATAAGCGATATCTGCCCCCAAGAAGAACTTGACAAGCTCGCCCCATATCAAAAAGCGGCGCCGAAAGCCGTCAATCCCAAATCCGCGAAAATCAAGCTGTTTGAGGCCGCCTATGAGCTCCCCGTAAATGGGCAAGAACGGGAAGTCACATTTGAGATAGAAGCGGCGCATACGGGCCAAACCGTTTTGGAAGCGTGGTTTATCGGGGAAGACAATCAAAAGCAAGGGGCGTATTACGTATACATCGAGAGATTGATTGGGTGAACGGGCGCTGTATATAATACTCAATGTCAAGCGGCACGATTACAAATTTTCAAATATAACCTCATCTTCGACAAATTCAATACAACATGCGTCTTTCGGAACCAATTCGAAAATCTGCTCTGCGTCGAAGCCTTCGACAAGGAATACATCTATTTTGTTCCCTTTGGTGTCCAACACCATTCCCGCAAGACCCCAATGCACAACTCTGTCCTTATACACAAATCTGTCTCTTATGATTTCCTTGAACCGCAATAACTCAGCATACGAATATTTGACTTCATCAAAAAACAGCTTCGGGTGGTTCAGCTCTTTCGGGACTATGCTCAGGTCCGTCACCAATATATGCAGATCCCTTTCGAGGTTTTTAAAGGGCGATCCGTCTTCATA
>WQXD01000057.1 GCA_009785015.1 Oscillospiraceae bacterium
CGTCACCCAAAATTCCATCATACTCGACGCCATGGCGTATCACGGGAGGAAAATGATAAAGCCCGCGTATTACGACGTGTGTCTGCAGAGAAAATACACAAGGGATGAGGATTCGTCGGCGATGCTCGACATTATTTTCAGCTCCACGGTTTACGATATAGGGCGGGTGTTCGCCATAGGCGGATATCTCGACGCGCTTTGCGACACTATAAAGAAAAGCCAGAATACCGTCATGTCGACTTACGACAAGCTTCAGGGGAAAATAGAGAAGGAGCTGTCGAAACTGATCGAAAGCTATCAGGACGCCCAATGAATCACCCCCCGAGCAGAAACATCTGCGCCCAGTGAAAGTCCCCGTTACCGTCCCTTGCCACACCCACTCCTATTTGCGTATATTCCGGATCCAATATATTGTCTTTATGGCCTTGGGAGCCCATCCATGCGTCTACGGCCGCCTTTGGCGAAGACAGCCCCGAACATATATTTTCCCCCGCCACGAGGTAATTCAGCCCGACATCGTCAAGCACGCTGAAACAGCTGCTCCCGTTTGGGCGGGTGTGGGAAAAAGTACCGATGATTTCACCGGCTCTGATTATGGCGGCGGAGTTCAGCAAAGAATTGCCCCCCGATAATTCGGGCAGGCCATGATTTGCCCTTTCCATGTTGGTGAGCCGTATGACTTCCGCCGCCAATTCTATTAAATCGATTACTTCTATTTGCGTTTTCCCGGAAATTCCGTTTGCGGCAAAAACGGTTATTGTCGCAAGTCCGCCCGAAGAGAATGCCAAAGAGCTGTTTCCCGTGAGCTTTCCTTTGGCCCCCGATATATCGACGCTATAGCTTTTATCCGTCGCGTCGCCGGGGTAAACGGTCACTTTGAATCCGACGGTTTCGCCGGTTGTATATGTGTACTTGTCCGTTTCGATGTATATCGAAGTGACCGGCACATTTTTGATGATACTTTGTGCTTCCGCGGGCTTTGGCGGCTTTGTTGCCTCCGTCGCCGTCGGCGTGGTTTCCGGCGCCTCTGTCGCCGTCGGTTCGGTTTGCGGCGGCTGTGTGGTTTCGGGCGGTTCGGTCGTTTGCTGCGCGGGGGGCGAAAACTCCGTCATATCTTCCGATTGCTCATCCGCCGTTATTTTTGGCGGCTCGCTTACGGGCGGTTCTTTTGAATACTGCGCGAAAGAACCGGTTTCGCCGCGCGCGGGTTCCGGTATGCCAGTGCTCTCCGGGCCGTTATTTTTTTGCGTACAAGCCGTTGTAAAGGCAAACAGCGACAGCGATAACAGTATAAGGGCAAGTGCGGGAATTTTGGTTTTTCTCATGGCCATTAAAATTATAATTTTCTCCCTTGACTTTTTTTGTGTCATATGCTACAATGAGTGTACCGGAAGGGGGCTAATAAAAAAAATTCGAAATTGAAAGTGAGGAAAATCAAATGGGCTTTTTTGACAAACTTAAAAAACAGGCGGCCAATGTCGCCGAACAGGTGACTAAAGCAACCGGCGCGCAACCCGCGCAAACGACAGGCGGAGGGGGAGCAAAATCCATAGCGTTTGCCGCACTGCCCGCAAGCCAGGCGGAATTTAAAGCGCTGCCGCAGGCGCAGATGCAAACGCCCCACGACACCGCGGCGATGTTTGTTCTGGCTCTCAACGTTTACAGCCAAAACCCGAACGAGGCCCTTGCCATGATGAACATCCTGAAAGGCCCGAGTCCATTGAGCGGGCGCGAAATCCAGTTTCTTAAAGGCGAAATGGGACAGGCCGGCAAAGGGGATTATCTCGCGCGTTCCTATTTCGCGGGCGCGACCCCGCAAAACGACTATACTCCGTCGAGGCCTTATACGGTCGTCGTAAGCGATAATCCGTACAGCTATGACAATCAGGGCTACGCCAAGTTGTTTGTCGCGTGCGGCGGCGCGGACACCCCGCGTCCGATCACGCTGCGCCAGGCCAAGGACGGCAAGTGGTATTTGTGGGAACAATTCCTCTTAACAGGCATAAAAAAGGCGGAATCGTCCAATCCGTGGGCATAATCATGAATAACAAAGTGAAGTATATAAGTATATGCGCGCTCGTTTTATCTCTCGTGATTTTATGCGCGGCTGTTTTGGGGTGCGCCCCAACGCTCAAAAACCCCGCCGGGCAAAAAACAAAATCGGATGCAACCGAAAAATCGGAGGGGTTGGACGGCACTTATTGGAAAGCGGTCGAATATGAAGGCGAGGATATCACCGCGGACGAATTTTGGTCGGATTTGTTTCTGTGGGAGGACGGCACCGGCTATTTCCGTTTCAGCCAGGCCTCAGCCGAGAGCAATTATTACGGCTTCCGCGATGTATTCGATTGCGGCTGGATACTCGACGGCGGCTCGCTTACGCTGACGGAGACAAAAACCGCGTCAGCCGCGGCGTATGCGGGCACATTAGAGCGAGAGGGGCGTCTGATGATTGAATATGACGGCTTTTTCGGCGAAAGTTTTACGATAATCATGGAGCAGGCAAAGATGCCCTCCTACGGCGCCCAGTGGGAAATACCCGAATTGTACGGCACATGGCGCATGGTCTCATATTCCGACCCGGACGGGGATTTCGCATTGGCGGAATCGGACAGGGAAATCTATTCGGAAATAGCCATATATCCGACGTTTCACGCAGAGCTTCAATTGTCCGATATAATACATTATTCACAGGCGGAATATGAGCTGTATATAGAATACAAAGACGGCGCGATCTGGGACGGGGCCGCAAACCGGGCGTGGCATGTGGAGCTGTGCGGGGCCTCTCTTTCGGGACAGAGATATTACGCCGCTTTTGCGGACGGCAAACTTCTGTTTATGCAAATCAACGATATGTATGAGGACGCCACTTTTCCGCTTTCGTTCGCCGCCGAATACGAATGGGTCGGCTTTGACGTCCCTCTAAGCAATCCCCACGGCTTTTTTTCTCCCAAGGCCGGCGACGAAAACGGCGAAACGGAACGGGAGCAAATCGACGGTTTGTGGGAAAAACTCGCCGGAGTCTGGAGATGGATAGATGAAGACGGCGTGCCCGGCGGCGAGTTTTTTGTCTATTTCGGCCGCGACGGCGAAAAAAAACCGATTTTTTACAGGGTATGGGGTTTTGAAGATGAAATGTATCAGTATGACCTGAGCGACTATTCAAAAGGCAGAATCGCCGCGTGGCAATACAAAAACGGGCCGATAAGCATATGGGAATATGCGGGAAAAACATTTGATGAAGCGTACGGGTATTAGCTGCCTATACCGAACTTATTACCGCTACTTTTATGCCGAAAAGCGTTTTCTTGATGCTCAATACGTCATATGTGCTGACGGAAATAGTTATGCCGCCTCCGCCCAGACTTTTTTTGTCGCATGTCAGTATTGGGATTGCCGTTGTGTCCATTGTATAATTCTGCGAATTTGCGCCGGCGCCGGACACTCTCACAAGTTGTTTGTTGTATCCTTTTGCGGTTACCTTTATCATGTCGTCAGTTTCAACGTCAAAAGTGACTTCTCTTTGCCTGAAAGTTTCTTTACTCATTTCGCATTCTCCCTTACAGTTTTTAAAATATATATTATAATTTGCCTCGCAAATTTACAAATCGATCGCTTCAAATCGCTTCGCAAGCCCTCAATATAATTGTATTCGTTTTTTCGCAAAATGTCAAGAGCAAAAGAATAAAAACATTTTTCCCTTTTATTATTTTTAATTTAATAAAGCGAAAGGATATTATTTATGCCTGCCAAACGAATCAAACTTGAAACAACAAACAGTTTTCTCGAATTTGACGCAAAAAATTTGCGCCTCTGCTCAATGCGCTCAAAAACCGCGCCGGAACAGGAATTCATAGAGTTTGACGAAACATATCCGACATTCGAGATGGGGTATTACGAAAGCAAAAAACGTTACCGCCTGCTAAGTTCGCTCTCAGCGGGCAAAATCACAATCGAGAACCCGGCAAAGGGGGTCTATACGGCGGTATTTGACGATTTTGACGGAAGGGACCTCACCATTGAGTGCAGAGTCAGCGTGAGCTCCGGGGACAGGTTCGCCCGTTTCAACGTTTCGATAGACAACAGGTGCGGACTGCGCGTGGCCGACGTGCAATACCCGTTTGTCGTCTGCCCGTACAAATTGGGCGGGGCGGCGGGCACGGAAGCCGTCGTCGTGCCTCAGGGGTACGGCAGCGGCAGATTGATGACGGGCGCCCTTGAATTCGGCGGCAGCGTCAACGTGCAGATGAACCGCATGCGCCCGGATTCATATCAGGCGTGGGAATTCACGCCGTTTGAGGATATGTGCGGGCATTATCCCGGCATGACATACGCTCAGTTTCTCGCCTATTACAACGACAAAGCGGGGCTGTATCTCGCCTGCGACGACACGGAGGCGAACATAAAAAGATTCAAAGTCCTGCACAGAAAACCGGGCATGCGGCTCGGAGTGTCCCATGCAGGCGACTGGAACGTGGAAAACAAACGGACTCTTGAATACGACACCATGCTCACCACATTCGAGGGCGACTGGTATGACGCGGCGGATATTTACCGCGAATGGAGCATGAAACAAAAATGGTTCATACCGCTGACAAAAAAAGAAAATGTCCCCAAATGGCTCGTCGATTCACCCGCGTATATAACGATACGCTCGGGCGGACAGCTTGACATGGGGGACGTGACCGAAATCGAAGAATTTGTGCCCTATGAAAAATGCGTGCCGCTGCTGCAAAATATAGCCGATAAAATAGATTCCCCGCTGTGTATCGTGTTTATGGGCTGGGAACGCGCGGGCTCGTGGGTTTATCCGGACTGTTTTCCCCCGATCGGCGGCGAGGAATCGATGAAAAACGCCATCGCCATGATGAAAAAAAGGGGCTGGCACGCGGGCAGTTTCTGCAGCGGGACGCGCTGGTGCTACGATCAGGTGTGGAGCGGCTACGACGGACGCGACTATCTTGATTCCATAAACGCGGAAGAAGGCTATTGCAAAACCGTCGAGGGAAACGACTGGGTAGATCCGTGGCGCAATTTCCGGATGAATATCGCGGGCTGTCTCGGCACGGAGAAAATGCAGAAAACAGGGCTCGAAATCGTCGGGCGTCTGGTAGACTGGGGCATGGAGGCTTTGCAGTATCTCGACCAGAACAACGGCTCGGCGACGTTCCCGTGCTTTGCCGGCGACCACGGACATCCTGCGGGACCGGGCAAATGGATGCACGAAGCCATGACGGAATTCGTGAACGGCATGCACGGCCTCGCAAAAGAAAAGGGCGAATATGACGTGGTGCATTCGGCGGAATCCGGGTTGAACGAAGTTTGCCTTCCCCTGTTTCAACAGACTGAATTGCGCGTTTACCCTGCCGATTACGGGACCGACACGATTCCGCTCTATCAGTATTTGTTCCACGAGTGCGTCGTGTTGCAGGGCATGATGGGATTCGGCCCCGAGCCGTATCATCTCGTCATCAAGAACGCGACGAATTTTATACTCGGCGGAATACCCGGCGGGGTTTTGACCGGCGACGGAACGCTCTTGGACAAAGACACGAGCAACTGGGCATTGTGGGAGCCGAGAGTCGGCAACAACGACGATGCGCTCGAATTGATGCGCAGCACTCTGGCAATGCGTCGCGGGGCCGGAAAGGATTTTCTGGTATTCGGACGCATGGAAAGACCCGCCAAAGTAGAGGCTATAGAGCGCGTCACATGGAATTTCGGCGGGCGCGCTCATAATTACGCGGCGGTGTTTCATTCGGCATGGCAGTCCCAAAATGGCGGGCATGCGGTGATATTGGCCAACTGGACAAAAGAAGAACGGCGGGTGACGGTCCGCGACGGCAGGTTTGATGTCTTTAAAAAGCTGAAATTGACGGCATGCGGAAAAGAAACGGCGGAAACGCTCATTGAAAACAAACCGGAGGGAATTGAGATACAAGTGCCGCCGCTCGGCTGCGTGATTGTTGTGCAGTGAATTACAGCTTCGCTTTGCCGGCTCTCGCCGCATTTAGGACGGCGAGAAGCGCCACTCCCACATCGGCGAATACGGCTTCCCACAAAGAAGCCGCGCCGAAAGCGCCGAGTATCAAAAACAGGCCCTTGACGCCCAAGGCAAAAAAGATATTCTGCCAGACAATGCGTTTTGTAAAACGGGCTATGCCGATTGCTTCGGACAATTTGGAGGGTTCGTCGGTCATAAGCACTATATCGGCGGCTTCGATGGCCGCATCAGAACCAAGCCCGCCCATTGCTATGCCGATATCGGCCCTCGCGAGCACGGGCGCGTCGTTGATGCCGTCGCCGACAAAAGCGAGGCTGCCTTTTTTGAGTTTTTGCCCGTCGAGTATTTCAAGTTTTTCCGCTTTTTCATGCGGAAGCAGCCCGGCGTACACCGCGTCGATTTTTAATTCTGCCGCGACAACTTCCGCAATTTGCGGGTTATCGCCGGTGAGCATGACCGTTTTCCTGACGCCTTTTGCCTTTAAGTCGGCCAAGGCTTTGCGGCTGTCGGGCTTTATTTCGTCAGAGATTATTATATGCCCCGCAAACACGCCGTCTGCGGCGACATAAACGGTTGTGCCGGCGCTTTGCGCGTCGGCGCATTGTATATCAAACTGATCCATCAATTTTTTGTTTCCCGCCAAAATGGTTTCTTTGCCGGATTTGACACTCGCGCCCTGTCCCGGTATTTCGTTGTATTCCGAAAGCGCGGTTTTGTCAATTTCGCCGCCGTAAGCCTTCTGTATGGATAGAGCAATGGGATGATTTGAGAAATATTCGGCGGCTGCGGCAAGTTTCAGCACTTCACTTTCCGTAAATCCGCCAAAGGGGTTTATTTTCGTGACTTTGAACACGCCTTTTGTCAATGTGCCCGTTTTGTCAAATACGGCTATGTCGAGATTGTTCAAGGCTTCCAAGTAGTTGCCGCCCTTGACGAGAATACCTCTTTTGGCCGCGCCCCCGATACCGCCGAAGAAACCGAGCGGAATGGACACCACAAGGGCGCACGGGCAGGAAATGACAAGAAAAATAAGGCCTCTGCTTATCCAATCCGACCATATGCCGATAGAAAACAACGGCGGCAGGACGGCGATCAAAACCGCCAGCCCGACGACGGCGGGGGTATAATATCTCGAAAATTTTGTGATGAAATTTTCGGTGGGAGCTTTTTTGCCTGCGGCGTTTTCCACAAGGTCAATGATTTTGGCGACGGTCGATTCTCCGAATGTCTTTGTAACTTCAACAGTCAGTACGCCGTTTTGATTGATACAGCCGGACAGCACGGTGTCAAAAACCGCCGCTTTGCGCGGGACCGACTCGCCGGTCAGCGCCGTTGTGTCAAGTGTGGATTCGCCCTCGGTCACAACCCCGTCCAGCGGGATTTTTTCGCCGGGCTTTACAATGATGACATCGCCGATATTTACATTTTCGGGAGCGACTTTTATTATTTCGCCGTTTTTTAGTATATTTGCGTAATCGGGGCGTATGTCCATGAGGGCGGTTATGGATTTTTTGGATTTGCGCACCGCCGTGTCCTGAAAATACTCCCCGATTTGATAGAACAGCATAACGGCGGCGGCTTCGGGGTATTCGCCGATGATAAAGGCGCCGGCAGTGGCGACGCTCATCAGGAAGTTTTCATCGAATATTTGCCCCCGCGCTATGTTGCGCAGCGCCCGCGCTACTATTTCCCCTCCGAGAATTATATAGCTGGCAACAAAAACCGCGATGGGGATATACCGATTTACGCCCCCAAAAAACGAAAGTATCATGCCGATGCCAAAAATGACGGAGCCGGCGATCAATTTTATAATTTTTGATTTGCCGCCGTCTTCACGGGCGGATTTGTGAGCTTTGGCTTGTCCGCGCTTTTTTTCGCCGGGCTCGCTTATGATAATATCGGGTTCGTATTTATGCACCGTGTCGTTTATATATTGTGAAATTTGCGGAATGCGCCCCGCGTGGCCCGCCTCTATTTCAATATGCAGTGTGGTCGTCATGAAGTTCACCGAAGCAAACGAGACGCCGTCCAATGTCTTTACGGCATTTTCGATTTTGGCCGCACAGTTCGCGCAGCCCAAACCCTTCAGCAAATACGTTTTGGCCGTTGATGTTTCAATCATTTTCTGTTTTCCCATCCCTCATATTTATCAGTTGTTCAACCGTTCAATCGTTTGACTGACATCAGTATACCACAAATAAATAATTTTGTCAACGGATTTTTATAAAAAATTTAAAAATTTTTGCTTTTGAAAAATAATGATATTTAAGGTATATTTTCTTCTATTGCTCTTACAAGCTTGTCGATATCGGATTGTATCTTTTTCTCGCTTTTTTCGTGCATTGATACTATATTATTATTTTTTTCATAAAATATACCTCATAAAAGCTTCTTAAGACAAAAAATTCGCGCTTTTGATATTTTCAGCGCGGATATCTACGGCCAAAATCCCCGTGTTTTCAAAAGACGCTCTGTTTCCGTCGCATATGTCAACCGCGGGCGCTCCCGCATTTCCCGCAAGTTTTACGTTTTTTAGCTCAAGGCTGTCAAAACCGTCGCATTTTATAACGCTCTTTCCGGTAATTCCGGGGCGCAGCTCAATCGACGAATCTTTAAAGCTCAGGGCTGTATCCCGCCGCTCGTCGGCAACGGTCACGGGCCGTTCGATATTTGTGGCGCGCGTATTTTCAAATTTGACCGTAAATACCGGCTGACCCGATTGCCAAGGTTCGCTTCTGGCGACATGGTATAAGGTTTCGCAGTTGTCCGCGGTTATATCATCAAGCTGCCAGTTGCCGCTCGGCAGCAGCGGGTTTCTGTCCGGCGGAGAGAAGTGTATTATCGCGCAAAGCATATTGTTTCGCTTCTGCGATAAATGCAAAAACTCGCCGGGTCCCCAAAACTGACAGCGTTCAGCCGTCAAATTCAAGCAGCCGAGCCTGAAACCGTTGCACGACGTATTGAACTTGCAGTCGCGTATCATAAAATTGATGTTATCGCTTCCGGCCACGCAGTCGTCACCCGTGCGGAAATCGCAGCCCGATACTACTGCGTTATTGCAATTATGCGAATGTATGCCGTCATGGCCTCCGCATACGCTTACGTTATCAACGGACAGATTCGATGAATTTATGAAAAACATGGCGTAATTTGCCGAGCGTTTTATATGCAGTCCGCTGATTCTCATATTTTTGCAACGCACGAAGCGCATACAGTGCGGACCTCTGAAACCTTCCTCGCCTTTCGGATTAAAGCAGTCGACGCCGTCGATGGTTCCTTCTCCTTCTATATTTACGTTTTCCGCATCCTCCGCGCAGATAAAAGCATCAAACCAGAGACTGTCATAATCTCTCCAGCCTCTCGACGCATGTTTTTCATAATCGCGGCAATCTCCGGAACCCTGCAGCACCGCGCCTTTTTCAAGATATAGGGTCATATTGCCGCATAGCTTTATTGCGCCGCTTACAAACGTGCCCGCGGGGATTACGACGGTACCGCCGGCCGCGCAGCCGTCAATTGCCGCCTGTATCGCTTCAGCGTTATTTAAAACGCCTTCGCCTGCTCCGAAATCGGTTATGTATACTTTGTTCATTGCCTTTTCATCCTTTTTTTATTTTAAATCGTTATCTATCCCAATTTTTCAAGCTCTTCTATTATCTTGTCGATCGCTTTCTGTATTTTCGTTTCATTCGATTCAAAATGTGAAACATAATTTGTTTTTTGCTGTCTGCCGAACCACAAAATTTCAGTTGCGAATCCTCCGAAATCATATACATATCCGATGTCGTGCGCCGTATTGTTCAATATGATATCGAGCATTTCCTGACTTTCATCGTCTCTCGCGAATTTTGTGCGGAGATTTATTTCGTAATAGGCGGGTTGCAGAGTGTATCTTGATTCCGCCGCCAAATCCTCGAGAAGCATTCCGGTTCTGCCGGGGTCGGAGGCGACGATTGGCACCGATATGCCCACCGTGCAGTAGGTGTTATACGGAGTGTAATAGCTTTTTTGCTGTTTGTCCAACTTGGGAAGCGGAATTATTCCGAAATCAATTTCCACAGACCTCATTACTTCCGCCATATTCAGCCCGTTGTATAAAAACAAAACCTTTTTTTCGGCCATCAGGTTCATGCAGGTGTGCTGGTCGACGGCAGTTCCGTATTTATCCCCGTATCTGTGCGCGTGCACGAAATTCAATTCGTCAAGCATGATTTCGTTTATCGCGTCCAAAATCCTGTAGCATCTTTCAGAACCGAAACTTATCACGGGATAATCGTTCTCGTCTTTTGAAACTATTTTTTCGCCGCCTGTAACGATAAACATAGTGTTCACGTCGGCGTTGAATATAAACCCGAACAGGTCGTCTTCAACGCGCATAATACCGTCGCCGTTTAAATCCCGCGAAACATCCCTGCTCATTTCTATCAGTTTATCGAATGTCCATTCCCCTCTCTTGACTATATCATACGGGCTTTCGAGGGCGTAATCTTCAATTAAAGGCTTGCTGAAAGTCAGAACTCCCATGTAATCGTTGTTTATAACCAGCAAATCGCCCTGCACGGTAAACAACTTGCCTAAAATTGACAAATCGCGGACGGCGCCTTGATTCCACCACGGCTTTGACAAATCAAGATTGGGCACTTCATACAGGTCCGTCAAATACCCGCTTGTCATCAGCGGCATGAGCGATCTGTACATGGTAAGGCAGATGACATCATATATGTCATCGTTCGCCTTTACGGCGTTGCCTACCGCCGCCGTCAATTCATGCTCGGTGGATAATTCCACATCAATTTGTTTTATTTTTATATTGTACTTTTCTTCTATTTTTCTGTTTCTCGCATAGACCGCGTCATTGATGAGATCGCCGTTTGTTTCTTCGGCGTATATATCCCTGTGACCTGCCAGCATACCCCAGCCGGGTACATTTCTCGTCAGGAACTTAAATTCGTAGCCGCCGAAATCCTTGGCTTCCAATTCGGGATACAGGCGCGGCTCCGCCGGTTCTTCTGCTGCCTGAATTTCGTTTTGTTCCGGGTTATCGGCAACGGAATTTTCACTGTCTTTGGTTTGACTATCCGACGCGCATGAAAACAAAGCGGATATAACTCCCGCAATTAAAAGCAAAATTATTAATTTTGCCAACTTTGTATTCATTTAAAATCCTCCTTTGCATCCTTTGCATTTTTGCTTAATCCAAATTTTTTACGGTTTCTTCCCAATTGCCCGGAATATAATCGCCGTTCAGATCCCACGTCGGCGAATAGGCGAAACTATAGATTCCCTTCATACGAACGGCGTAAACACGCGCCTGAGTCAATTCAAGACGCAGCCTGACCGGCCTATTTTTCAGCGTGGCTAAGTCCGCGTTTTTCCAGCGGAGCGCATATTCGCAGCTGTCTCCGCCGAACGGAACGGAATCCTCAAGCGCGAATCCCTCGATAGGTTTACCGATTTTTCCGTGCGGCTCCAGCAGTGCCGCGCGGATTGAGCCGTAAGCGGATGTTGACGCATTGATCGTTATATCGCCGCCGCGGTAAATCATCGGGCACAGACAAACTTCCCCGCAATAAGCCGTATTTTCCAATGCGCAGAAGCCGTCTTTGCGTATGGATGACACACACAAACCCGCTCCGCCGAACATTCCGGAATTCAAAGGAGAATTGTAATCTTCATTGTGCGCGCTTGATGAGGCAAAACTGTAGATAAGTATTTTATCTCCGTTCAAAACAGCCGAAGCCGGATATATCGTACCGTATTTCAGCGAATCGCAGCGTATAAGCGGCTGACGGTTTGTGCGCTGATAATATATGCCGTTGGTGCTGTATGTCAATTCGGGTATCACGCGTTCGTTTTCCCCCCTGCAGCGGTAGTTATATAAAAATCCCAAAAACATACCGGCGTAAGGTATAACCGGCATGCCGTAGAATTCGGTCATGGGCGGATCCTGGCAGTCGGGGGATAAGACTATCAAAGGCTTCTCCCAGTGTTTGAAATCTTCCGTCTGGTAAATTGCAATGCGTCTGTCGATAAAAACGGCGCGCCCGGTGAAAAAGTATTTGCCGGTATAAGGATTGTATACGGGCGTCGAAAATCCGTCGATGTATTGCTTGTTCCACTGCGCCTCATCGTCGATAGTCCAACTGCGTCCGTCGGGCGAAAACGCCGTATATGTGACGCCGCCGTATGTGAAAAAGTCTTCCGTAGGAAACAGGTCCACACTTTTGTATCTCCGCGCGGGATTTTGCTCCTTCTCGTCGTAAAAAGGCGCTCTGCCGTTTATACGATAATTTCCGGTCTCATCTTTATCCGGTTCCCAGTTGACGCCGTCTTTTGAATGGTACAAATAGTACATAGCGCCGTTGTCGCCTTTCGATAAATCTTCAAAGCCGGTCGCCCACATGCGCCAATTTTCATCTTTTCCGCGCAATACCGCCGGGCCGAGAAAAGAAAGAAAGAGATTTTCGTCGTTATGCGGCGTTTCATACCCAGGCAAAATCTCCGCCTGAAACCATTTCCGCTCCACTCCCTGCCGGTATTGTATAAGCCAGTCGTCGAAAAAAAGAATTGTTTTCGTTTCGTTTTCCATAGTTTTACGCCTCGTATCAATTTATATTATAACTTGGATGAATTCCCTTATATTAATTATACTACATTATGTTTATTTTCGCAATACCTGAATACATGAGGGTGATTTATTTTTTCATTCACTATAGTAAAACTAAACTTATTGCCATTACCATCATCCCCGCAACCATGCCGTATATTGAAAGATGGTGCTCCCCATATTCTCTTGCCGACGGAAGCAATTCGTCAAAAGATATAAATACCATTATCCCCGCAATCATCGCAAACAGAACTCCATATATATTTTCACTGAGGAACGGCATTAAAATAAAGTAAGCGGCGATTGCGCCCAACGGCTCGGCAAGACCCGACGCAAACGAATATATCAGTGCCTTTCTTCTGCTGCCCGTCGCATAATAAATAGGAACGGCCACGGATATACCCTCCGGTATATTATGGAGCGCGATTGCCAGTACAATCGGGATTGCGACTGACGGGTCGTGTAAAGCGGAAACAAACGTAGCAATCCCCTCGGGGAAATTATGCACCGTAATCGCAACGGCGGTAATTATACCTGTTCGCATAAGTTTTTTTTGATTTCCATTTGTGACTTTCGATTTTTCAAGCTGTCTGATTTCATGCGGGTTTTTATCGTCCGGCAAAATTTTGTCAATGGCCCCGGCAAGTATCATTCCCGCAAAAAACGAGAACACCGCCGCTATTTGCCCGATTTTATCTCCCAACCCTGCGGAAAGTAAACCCTGCGCTTCGGGTAACAGCTCCACCAACGACACATATACCATTACACCGGCCGAAAACCCCAAACTCATTGCCAAAAAGTTTGTATTTTTTCTTTTTGTAAACAGCGTTATTAAACTGCCGATACCCGTGGATAACCCCGCCATCAAAGACAAGAGAAAGGCAAACATTACATTATTCATTTTCCATCATCCTTTCTTGCCGCTATTAAGTTAGCCTTGACTAACTGCATATTCAGGTTAGCACAAACTAACTCATATGTCAAGGGGTTATCTAAAAAAAGTAAAAATATTTTTTACAAGCTATTGATTTAAGGCTTTTGACGTGGTATAATTTTATCATGACCGTTTTGAAAAAGGGGTGGCGCATTGAAAGCGCGTGAATCAGCCGAGAATTATTTGGAAACGATTTTTGTATTGAGCCAAGAGGGCAGTCAGGTTCGTGCCATTGATATTGTACACGAGCTTGATTACAGTAAGCCGAGCGTCAGCGTCGCCATTAAAAATCTGCGTGAAAATGGCTATATAGAAATAGATGACGACGGCTATATAACGCTGACGGATAAAGGGCACCTGATCGCGGAGTCAATGTACGAAAGGCATATGCTCATTTCCGATTGGCTGATCTTTTTGGGAGTAGATAAAAAAACTGCCGTTTATGACGCCTGCAAAATGGAGCACGCCATGAGTGAAAAAAGTTTTTCAGCAATCAAGCGCCATATAGAAAATTGGAAGCGCGGCATTCATAACGCAAAAAATTAAAAACTTGACAAAGCGAAATAATTATGCTAAACTAAAATGTGGATTTAGATTTGCATAATTATTTTGTTTTGTACTATGGCTTAATTATATTGAGGTATGTATTTATGTTTTATGATAGAACAATCGAAAAAACCCTGCGAAGCGTAAGCGCGTCATTCCCCGTGCTTATGTTGACCGGGCCGCGTCAGGTCGGTAAAACTACCATATTGGAAAAAATCAAGGACAATGGCCGAAAAACGGTGTCCCTTGACAATCCTACAATACGGGCATTCGCCAAACAGGAACCTGAGATGTTTTTACAGAGATACGAGCCGCCTGTCTTGATTGATGAAGTACAATACGCGCCGGAATTATTCGACTATATAAAAGTATATGTTGACACACATAAGCAATGCGGCGATTTTTGGCTGACAGGCTCGCAGACTTTTCATTTGATGAAAAGCGTTACGGAATCACTCGCCGGGCGCGTCGGCGTAGTTCGTATGCTCGGCTTGTCCAACAGCGAAATCACAGGAAATCACTTTTCGGAATTCATAATAGCCCCGCAGGAGCTTATACGCCGCATGGGGCTTGCGGCGCCTATGAATATCAATCAGGTCTTTGAACGTATTTTCAAGGGTTCCATGCCGCGTATATACGAGATTGACAATGTGAACCGCAGCGAATATTACGAATCCTATTTGGAAACATATATCAGCCGTGACATAAAAGATTTGTCACAGGTTGCCGATGAATTGTCGTTTTTGAATTTCATAAATATTGCGGCGGCAAGGACGGCTACGAATGTAAACTATGAAGTGTTGGCAAACGAAGCGGGAATATCGGCGCCGACAGCAAAACAATGGCTTTCTATCCTTGTGTCCAGCGGACTTGTCGCGCTGATACCTCCATATTCAAATAATGCGCTGAAAAGAGTGATAAAAGCGCCGCGTATGTATTTTCTTGATACCGGGCTCTGCTCATATATTACACGCTGGAGCAGCTCGGAGATATTGGAACGCGGGGCGATGGACGGGCAGTTTTTTGAAACGTGGGTGGTTTCTGAAATATACAAAAGTTATCTTCACAACGGCAAGAGACCTCCGCTTTATTTTTACCGTGACAGCAATAAAAAGGAAATTGACTTGATTATCGCGCAAGACGGGATGATAAGCCCGATTGAAATAAAGAAAGGCGCCGCGCCGAAAGACGCCATCCGGAATTTTTCCGTCCTCAAACCGATAGAAAATGAGCCGAGCGAAGACGATGTTTTTTCGGGGGCGGCTCATTTGAAAACAACAATCGGTACGGGAGCCGTTATTTGTATGCCGTCCGATATAATTCCGATTGACAAAAATAACTGGTATATTCCCGCATGGTTGATTTAGTCAATAGCGAACATAATCGACTTTTTCTCGATAAATATTGAAAACGCTTGACATCCAAAGGAATGTTGTACTTGATTTATTCGCACTTTTGCTGTAGATATTTTTGGTACCAGTCGTGTATAAATTTTGAAATAAACGCGCGGTCTTCATCGTCGTTGATATTGACTTGAACTCCCGCGATTACGGGCAGCCACGCCAACACAGCCTCGCGCGGTATTCCCGATTCTTCGCAGAATAATCTCAGATACTGCTCCGCGCTGTCTTTTTTATCTTTCGCCGACCGGCGCACCGAGTAAAAATATGACATACAGGCGTCCGCCGCAGGGTCGCCCTTCGACGCGTCTTCCCAGTCGATAATCCAATA
>WQXD01000058.1 GCA_009785015.1 Oscillospiraceae bacterium
ACAACTTTTTCACGAATGCTCTTTCTGCTCTTGTTGCCTATTCTTTTTTGCCTAAAAAACCCGCCATTTCTCTGCCTTATTTCCCTATCTCTGTTTGATTTTTTCCCTCGAACTCACGTTAAAATAAAACTTTTTGTGAACTTTGTAAAAAATGAAATAAACGTTGAAATCTTGTGGAATTTCTGTTATAATCATAAGAAGATCGTTAACTAAGGAGAAAATATGGAACATGGAAACCAAAATACTCTTTTTGTTTCTTTCCGTTGTGCTTTTCTATATTGATACTTTTTTGATATTCAGCATATGGTTTCGCGGAAAGCAAAACGCATATCTGAAAACATTTTTCGCATTGGGGATGACCATCTCCACTTGGGCGCTCTTCAACGGGCTCAGCGTTCTTTTGAGCATAGAAATCTATCAGCGGATTTATCCGTATTATTTTGTACTGGTATGTATCATGCCGCCGTTGTTTCTGCTTTATATCCTGCACTTTATAAAATCCCGTTTCGCGCATTCGGGCGCGCTCATGATAATTCTGAGCGTGCTTTCGGCGATGGATATTTTGGCATTGCTCACAAACCCGTTGCATCACGAATTTATCGCAGGTTATAACGGACTGCTTCCAATCGGAGGCATATGGTCCCCGGTTCATTTTATTATCGGCTATGTCCCCATCATTTTCGCGATAGTAATCCTTTTTGTCTATATAATCAAAAATATCAGAACAACGCCCTTATTGTCCGCCGTTGCCGTCGCGGTTGTACTGCCTGTCGTATCCAATGTTTTTTACACCTTTGACGTTTTGAATTTCGGATTGGATATAACGCCGTTTGTATTTTTGCTCATGTTTATCGTCTTTTCACTTTATTCCGCGAGATTGAGGCTTTTTGACAACCGGAGCACCGCCTTTTTGAATCTGTTCAACACGTTTCCCGAATGTTTTTTGATTTTTGACGCAGCAGGCAATTTGACGGAAGCCAACCCCTCTTCCAAAACCGCCTTTAAGGGTTTGGAATTGGATTTCGATAAAACAGTGGTGGGGGACGTCGTAAACTATTTTGAATCCGTCGCCGTTGAACAAAATCCCGCAAACATAATCAAACGATTCAATTATTTTTCGGAAGAATTCAGTAACGCGGAAATCACCCTGCTTGTGAATGGGACCCCATTTTATTACGTCGTATCAAAAACCAAAATTCTTGAGCGTACACAGAATGTGGGCTTTATCATAACTTTGATAGACGTCAGCAACAACCAAAGAATCCAGCAGATGATGGAGGAAATAAAGCAAAACAATGAGCGGCTTCAGGAGCTGAAAGAATTTGCGGAAGCCGCTTCAAAAGCAAAGAGCGATTTTTTGGCGAATATGAGCCATGAGATACGCACCCCCATGAATGCCATAATCGGCATGACCCGCATCGGAAAACTGACCTCCGACAAGGATCGCATGGGTTATTGTTTCGCGAGAATTGAGGACGCGTCGGCGCACCTTCTCGGTATAATCAATGACATTCTGGATATGTCCAAGATCGAATCCGGCAAATTCGAGCTTGCGCCGGTGGAATTTAATTTTGAAAAAATGCTCCAGCGGGTCATCAATGTGGTCAATTTCCGCGTGGATGAAAAAAAACAGAAGCTGACGGTGTATATAGATAAGACAATTCCGCAGTATATCATCGGCGACGAACAGCGGTTGGTGCAGATTATAACCAATCTTTTGGGAAACGCGGTCAAATTCACGCCTCCGGAAGGCATCATCAGAGTCAATACATATTTTTTGGGGGAAGAAAACGGCGTTTGCGGAATAAAAATAGCCGTCAAGGATACGGGAATCGGTATAAGCCCCGAACAGCAAGCCAAATTGTTCAAATCTTTCCAGCAGGCGGAAAGCAGCACGTCGCGGAAATTTGGCGGAACCGGTCTGGGGCTGGCCATTTCCAAAAGTATCGTGGAAATGATGGGCGGGGAAATAGGCGTCGAATCCGAAGTGGGAAAAGGATCGTCGTTTATATTTACCATTCAGGTAAAGCGCGGGGAAAAGAAAAATTATACACATTACGAGCATGGAAACAATTGGGAGAATGTAAATATTTTGGCCGTGGACGACGACGAATATATACTGAAAGATTTTAAGGGAATCGCGGAAATATTCGGTGCGTCATGCGACGTCGCCGCAAATGCCAATGAAGCGTTGAATCTCACCCGGCAGGGAAATGTCTACAATATCTATTTTGTCGATTGGAAAATGCCGGACATAGACGGCATAGAGCTTACAAAAGAATTAAAAAAGACGATACATGCCCCGCATGAACCCCATGTGGTCATTATTTCATCCGCCGACACCTCCGAAATCGTCGAAGCGGCGAGGGAGGCGGGTGTCGACAGGTTTTTACAAAAACCCCTATTCCCATCGGCGATAGCGGATATAATCAACGAATATCTCGGTTTGATGGTGCCTCAGCTGAAAGAAACGGAAATGACAAATATTGACGGCATTTTCAGCGGCCGCCAAATTTTAGTCGCCGAAGATGTGGAAATCAACCGCGAAATCTTATCGGCGCTTTTGGAGCCGACAAATATCAAAATCGATTTTGCCGTAAACGGCATCGAAGCCGTTCGGATGTTCGGTGAAGAAATCGGCAAATACGAAATGATTTTCATGGATTTGCAGATGCCCGAAATTGACGGCTATGAGGCCACGCGCCGAATCAGAACGCTCAACCTTCCAAACGCCGGAACGGTTCCGATTATAGCCATGACCGCAAACGTTTTTAAGAAAGATATTGAAAGCTGTCTTGAAGCCGGCATGAACGGCCATATCGGAAAGCCCGTCAATATGGATGTTTTATTGGAAAAATTGACCGAACACCTGCAGAACTGAATCATTCGTGTATATGGTCAAAGCCTCTTTCGAATATATCCTTGATATGTCAGACGGTTTCCTCTGCGCTCACGGTGCCTTTTTTGATTAAAATGTTGCCGCCTTTTGTCGTGTCCGAAGTAACGATTATGCCAAACGCCCCTTTGGCGAGTTCGTAAAATTTGAACCTATCCACAAGTTCGAGCTTTGAGCCGTTGTCCTCTATGAGTTTCGCGTAGTCGCCGTATTTTTCATTGTCCTTTAAAAAGTCCATTGCATAAGCGGCAGAATCCACATACATGTCTAGCGGGAAAAAGCGCAGGATATCGCCCAGCAAGTCCACGATGCTGCAGTTTGGGATATATATGCTCGGATTTATGGGTTTCATTGAGTCGTGCGGAAAATTGCCGTCGGAAATTATGATCTCGTCGCCGTGGCCCGTTTCCATGAGCAGTTTCATCAATTCCGGAGTAAAAGATTTCGGTATGTGTTTCAGCATAAAAAAACCTCGCTTCTATTCTGTTATACTTGGGTATATTATATATCCGAAATGTTAATTGATTTGATTGTTTGTATGAATTTTTTAATTAAAATTCAGATATACCAGGCAGCCTGCGCGTTGAACATGGAAGCATAAAGGCCGCCGAGTCCGAGAAGCTGGGCGTGGGTGCCAACCTCGGCGATCTCGCCGTTTCGCATAACCACGATGCGCTCCGCTATCTTCGCAGACCCCATACGGTGCGTCACTATCACCGCCGTTTTGCCCGAGGCCGCCTCGACGAACTTTTTGTATATCGCGCTCTCCTCTATCGGGTCGATTGCCGCCGTAGGTTCGTCCAACACTATTATATCGCTGTCCCGGTAAAATCCCCGCGCTATCGCGATTCTCTGCCATTGCCCGCCCGATAAGTCCACCCCGTCGAACTCGCGCGAAAGCATCGTGTCCAAGCCATTTGGAAATGTCTGTTTGTCGTTTTTGTCTATGTTGTTTTGCGAGAGTGTTTTTCCGGCATTTTTTTCACTTGAAAAATCCGCTATTTGCACGTTTTCTTTTAACGTCAGCGCATATTTTTGATATTTTTGGAATACCCCCGACACGCCCTCGAAAAGCGAGCTGTAGTTCGCCTTGCTTGTGTCCGTTCCCCCGATTTTCACGCTGCCGCCGGTGGGCTTGTACAGCCCGGTCAGCAGCTTGACGAGTGTGGTTTTCCCTGCCCCGTTTTCGCCCACGATCGCGATTGTTTCGCCCGGTTTTATTGTCAGGTTTATATTTTCAAGCGAGTTTGTTTCGGCGTTCGGGTATCCAAAGCTCGCGTTTTCGATGGTTATGCCCTCTTTTTTGTTCACTTTCACATTTGTACCCTTGTCCGCCGGTATCTCCAGAAATCTCAAAAAATTGCGGATCGAACCGTAGCGGTCGGCAATCGCCCCTATGCGGTAACGTACAACTTCTTCCATTATGCCAAAAAGCATGCCCATCGAATAATAAACCGCCGCGAACGCCCCGACCGATATCTCCCCCTCGAGCAGATATTTCACAAGCAAAAACATTATCCCCCCATAGCCCAAAAGCGAGAGCGTGTTGAATCCGAAATCGATCAGCGCGCTTTTTTTATCCGCGCTCCAAACCGCGGCGTTGAGGGCATTTATCGAATTTTCGAGCAGCTTTTTCAGGTATTTGAAAGAGCCGAGATTCTTTGTCTCTTTATAAAAACTTTTGCCGCACGCCGCGTCCTGATAAGCGTCGAATTCGCGCCTGATGGGAGCGGCCTTGTCCTCGAGCTTGGAGAACACCGATGAGCGAAGTATCTGCGCGGTAAAAACGGGCGCGAACACAAGCAGCAGGCAAAGTATGAGCGCCGGTTTGAGGGAGGTCAGATAAAATCCCATGAATATAAAAAACGTCACGTAACGGAGCATGATTCCGGTGGTAAACATAAAAAAATCCACCGCCGGGCCGGAGCCGTTCGCCGCTTTGTTTATATCGTCTAAGCGTTTGGGGTTTTCGTATTGTACGGCATCGATTAAAGCCGATTTTTTGCTTATTTCCATATTGATATGGCCGAAAACTTTCGCTATCTGCGCTTCCCCGTTAAAATAATTCATAGCGTATAAAATATCGTTTGCCAATCTGAAAAAAATGAACAGTATAAAGGCGAGAACCGCTCCGTAAAAGGTTTCTTCTCCGAGGGAAACCTTATACACCGCGTCGAAAAAGATTTGCGTGACCATGATGTTCGCCGCGATGCAGGCAAATAAGAGCATGGCTAAACTCCGGCTGAAAATCAAGTATGAAACCGGCTTTACTTTAAACCACATCGGATATATTTTTTTTACCATGTACCAAAAATTTATCGGGTCTTTTTCTTTTTTATGCATATATATTCTCCCCGCTCTCTTTATACCATTCGGACTGGCCGGCGAACATTTCGGCGTAAATACCGCCTTTTTTTATCAATTCTCCGAATGTGCCCACTTCCGCCGCTTTGCCTTCGGATATGACTATTATTTCGTCGGCGAGCTTCGTCGAACCCAAGCGGTGGCTGATAAATATCGTTATGCCCTGTGATTCATTCTTTTGATTCTGGCCGACTATCTCGCCGAACTGCTCGTAGACCCTGCTCTCGGAGACCGGGTCGAGCGCGGCTGTGGGCTCGTCCAATATTTTCAGCGGAGCGGGATTCACAACAAGCCGCGCGAGGGCGACTTTCTGCCATTCGCCGCCGGATAAATCCACTCCGTCCTCTTTGACTTTCGTGATTGCCGTTTCGTATTTTTTCGGCAGTTTTTCGACCGTCTCCGCGAGCCCGAGTATGTTTGCGGCGTTTTCCACTTTTTCGCGGTTTTCCATGTCGTTTGCGCGGCCTATCGCTATATTGCCGTAAAAATCGAGCGGATAACGGCAAAAATCCTGATATACTACTGCCGAAAGCGCCTTTGTTTCCGCTTGGGTATATTCTCGAAGTTCCCTGCCGTTTACCAAGATTTCGCCCTCGTATTCGCCGTACAGTCCCGTCAGAATTTTTGTGAGGGTCGTTTTGCCCGCGCCGTTCACGCCGACTATGGCGTAATGTTTGCCCGCTTTGAATTCCGCGCTGAATTCTTTGAGTATGTACGGTTCTGTGCCGGGGTATCTGAAACTCACTTTTTTAAATTCGACCGATTTCAGCTCCGGGATATTTGTATCGGGCAGGCACGCGGCGTCTTCGTCTTCTTCGAATTCCAAAAATTTGTTCAGATCCTTCAAATATTCAAATTTGTACTTGAAATCGGATATATTCGCCGGTATGCTCCCCTGCATTTGCTGGCTCAGGCCGAATATCGCGTTTACAAGGGCTGCAAACATACCGATGGGCAGCTTCGGCGCCCCAACCGGAAATATCGCCGAAGGCAGAAGTATCGCGATGACTATCGCGCCGCTGATAAAAACAAGCGTGCCTGCCGCCGTTTGGCTCGTATATTTCCGCTTGGAAACTTTTTTGCGGGCCAATCTCGCCGTTTCATATTTGTTTTTGTATTCTTGATTCATTTTGTCGGTATATCCGTATATATAGCGCTCTTCCACGGTATCCCTGCTTGTCAAAACGCCGAAAATATATCCGGCTTTTCTGTCGGTTTTGGTCATTTCCTTATCTGTTTCGTAGCGTTTTTTGCCGAATCTGTAAGATATGACAAATGACGGCACGCAGGTCACGAAAAAAACAATCGAGGCCCACCACAGCTGCATACCGAGAATTATGATAAATCCCGAAACCTGCGCGATTATATTCCACGCCAAAAATATCTGGTCGAAAAATCCCTGCAGGCTGCTCTCAAAGCCGCCGGTCGCGCGGCTCATTATATCGACGCTCTCCTGATGCTCGTGATATTTGAATTTTACCGCGGCTCTTTTTTCGGCGACTGCGGGAGCCACGGTTTTTCTTATTTTGTTTGCCGCCCGCGTGTTTACCAACCCTGTAATTACACCGGAGTAATAATTGAACAGCAAAACCGCGACGATAGCGCCCAAGGGAAAATATACGCCGCTCAGTTTATCGCGGTCGCCGGCCGCCGCCACGGCGGCGTCTATAAATTTCGCGGTTACTATGATATTAAAGGTCGGTATAACCGAGCTGATGATGTTGTTTATAATCTTCAGGGCAACCGCCCCGGGCACAAGTTTAAAATACAAAACCAGAATATTCCGGTAGTTATATTTTTTCTTTTTGAAAAGCATAAAAATTTTTCTCTCTTATTTTTGTTAATTTTAATTTAATATTATTCTGATATAATACCGCTCAAAGGAAATTATTTTCGATGAGGAGGAAAATTTATGCAATTCACCTATAAAATAGGCAAAACGATAAAATTCGGCCTTTATGACTGGCGCGTTTTGGATGTGCAAGAAGATATGGCGCTGATCATAACGGAAAATATCGTCGGGGTGCGCCCGTATGACTCGGAATTCACCGACGAAGTGTGGGAAAGCTGCACGCTGCGCCAATATTTAAACGGCGAATTTTTGGAAAAATTCGCAGCGGAAGACAGGCAGCGCATCGCCCAGTCAAAGATCCCCAACCCCAACAATCTGTGGTATGGGACATGGGGCGGCAAAGATACCTGCGACATGATATTTTTGCTTGGCTTGGAGGAAGCTGACAGATATTTCGGCGGCAGCGGGGATTATGAAAATGAACGGCGAAAAGACTTCGATTTCGACGGCGATAAATTTGACGAAAACGAAAACGGCGGCTATTTTTCAAATGTCCACGACAAAAACAGACAGGCGGAATACAACGGAAGTCCGTCTTTTTGGTGGCTTCGTTCGCCCGGTATCCTGAACAGTTCGGCCGCGTTTGTCCTGCCCAACGGCGGAGTCGGCGTTTTCGGTCTCGACCTCTATTGCATTCTCGACGTGATTTGCGGAGTCAGGCCCGCCCTTTGGCTGAAACTGTAGTCACATATCGATTATTATCGGAAGTATCATGGGTTTGCGTTTTGTCTTGTTGTATAAAAATTTCGACAGATCGTCGCGCACTTTCGCTTTTATGGCGTTCCATTCTTTGGTTTCGCTGTCAAAACACCACTCTATAGCCTCTTTCGCGGTCGCGCGCGTCTGCTCCATGAGTTCCTCGGATTCCCTCACGTACACAAAACCCCTGCTCACTATATCCGGCCCCGAAATCAACAGGCCTTCTTCTATGTCGATCGCCGCCACCACCACAATGAGCCCGTCCAAAGCCAAATGCCGCCTGTCCCGCAAAACTATGTTCCCCACATCCCCTACCCCGAAGCCGTCCACCAATATTTTGCCGCTTGGCGCCGTTCCGTTGAATTTTAGCGAGTCCGCGTCGAGCTCGATGATCTGGCCCACTTCGGGGATCAATATGTTTTCGGGTTTCATGCCCATGTATTTCGCCAATTCCGAATGGGCTTTCAGATGCCTCTGTTCCCCGTGCACGGGGATGAAAAATTTCGGTTTTACAAGGCCGTGTATAAGTTTCAGCTCTTCCTGGCAGGCGTGCCCCGACACATGCACTTCAGCTAAGATATCATGGATCACATGCACTCCCTTTTTGGAGAGTTCGTTTATTATCTTGCCCACCAATTTTTCGTTGCCCGATATGGGGATCGCCGAAATCACCACCACGTCGTTTTGGCCCAGGCTGATTTTGTCGTGATCCGAATACGCCATCCTGTGCAGGGCGGACATCGGCTCCCCCTGCGAACCCGTGGTGATTATCACGATTTGCTCCGGTTTGTATCTGTTTATGTCATTTATGTCGATGAGCACTCCGGAAGGCACTTTGAGATATCCCAATTCCATCGCGACTCCCGTTATATTCAGCATGCTCCTGCCGGTTATCGCCACTTTTCTGTTGTATTCGCTCGCTGTGGTTATTATGGATTGTATCCTGTAAACATTGGAGGAAAAAGTGGCGATGGCTATGCGCCGGTCCGAATAAGTCTGGAATATCTGATTGAAAGAATTTTTTACCTGCCTTTCGGAACGCGTCGTGCCCGGCCTTTCCGCATTGGTCGATTCGCACATGAGCAGCAGCACCCCGTTGTTGCCGTATTCGCCGAAACGCGTGAGGTTTATCATCCTGTTGGTTATCGGGGTCAGATCCACCTTAAAGTCCCCCGAAAATATCACCGTTCCCACCGGAGTGGTCAGGGCCAATGAAGTCGCATCGGGTATTGAATGGTTCACATGTATAAATTCTATCGAAAAACAGCCGAGGCGTATTGTATCGCCGTCTTTTACCGTATGTGTCTTCACTTTTTTTTCGAGATTGTGTTCCTCGAGCTTATTGCCCAAAATGCCGAGGGTGAGCCGTGTGCCGTAGACGGGGACGTTCAATTCCCCGAGCACGTAAGGCAGGGCGCCTATGTGGTCCTCATGGCCGTGGGTCAGCACGATACCCCTGATTTTATCGATATTCTTTACGAGATAGGAAGTGTCGGGAATGACTAAGTCTATTCCGAGCATGTCGTCGTCGGGGAAAGCGAGCCCGCAGTCGACGACGACGATATCGTCCTCGTATTCAAACACGGTTATATTTTTCCCCACTTCCTGAAGCCCCCCCAGAGGGATGATTTTCAGTTTTGATTTATTTTTTGCCATATATTCTCCTTAAATGATTTAAATTGATTTTTATTATATCCCAAAAAACACAATTTGTCAAGAGCGAAAAAATTTGTTTTTTGGGGCGATTTTATTGACAGAAGCCAAAAGATGTGGTAAAATTGAATAAAATTGAAAAAACGGTATTTGCCGTCAAGGAGGCAAGCGCGTGAATTTATACCCGTTTAAACTGAAGCCTGTTTTAAAAGATATAATATGGGGCGGGACCCGGCTCGCTTCAAAATACGGCAAATCGGACGGCCAAATCCGGAAAATCGCGGAATCATGGGAACTCGCAGTGCACAAAAACGGAATGAGCCTGATAGAAAACGGCGAATACGCGGGCTGTGCCCTCGGGGATTTGTTCAAATGCGACAAATCGATAGTTTCGCCCGGCTATAAATCCGATGTATTTCCGCTGCTCGTGAAATTTATAGACGCAGGTCAGGATTTGTCCGTCCAGGTCCACCCCGGAGACGAATACGCCGCAAAACACGAAAACGAATCCGGCAAAACGGAAATGTGGTACATCATAGACGCCCTGCCCGAATCGAGAATAGTCTACGGCTTAAACGGCCGATACACCCGCGAAGAACTTCGGGCCCTGATAGCCGAAAACAGATTCGAGGAGTGCTTGAATTACATAAAAGTCAAACCCGGTGAAGCCTATTTTATCCCCGCGGGGCTCGTCCACGCGATCGGAGAAGGGATATTGATACTCGAAATCCAGCAAAATTCCGACTCCACCTACAGGTTTTACGATTACAACAGGCTGGGAACGGACAACAAACCCAGAGAGCTGCACATAGAAAAAGCGCTGGATGTCTGCATCAAATCCCCGGTGAAGGCCCCGGGGAATTCCGGCTGCGGCATTCTGGCCGCCTGCGAATATTTTCAAGCGGAAATATATCAAAATGTAAATTATATAAATTTCGAGCTCGAAACGGTTTTTATGAATTGCGTCACCTGCATAAAAGGCGAAGGCAAAATCATCTGCGAGGGAAAAATGTATGATATAAAGAGCGGCGAAAGTTATTTTCTTGCCGCGGGGACGGGAAAATGCCAAATAGAAGGAAACGCGGTTTTTGTCACGGCTAAGTGCGGCAATGGATAAACAGATATATTTCGATTCCGCCGCGACCACAAAACCCTCGGACGAAGTCATAAAATTTTTGCCGGAAAGCTTTTGCAATCTGTACGCGAACCCCGATTCCATGCACGCTTTGGGGCTTGAAGCGGAAAAACAGGCAGAGCGTTCGAGAACTGTGATAGCTTCTTCATTGAAAGCGAAAAACGAGGAAATCATATTCACCTCCTCCGGGACGGAAGCGAACAATCTCGCGCTGTTCGGGGCTGCAAATTCCCAAAAACGCAAAGGGAACAAAATAATTCTGACGGACGCGGAGCATCCTTCGGTGTATTCGCCCGCGCTCGAGCTCGAAAAGAGGGGATTTGAAATAATCTTCTTGTCCTCAAAAAACGGCGAAATAGACATGGACGAATTAAAAAACCGCCTTGACGCGCAGGTTATTCTGATATCGGCAATGCTGGTAAACAATGAAACCGGCAGCGTTTTCGATATTGCCGCAGTTGTGAAAACCGTCGAAAATTCCGGATTTACACCGTATATCCACTGCGACGCGGTTCAGGCGTTCGGAAAAATCCCGATAGATCTGGCCAAGCTGAAAGTCGACATGATGAGCTTCTCCGCCCATAAAATACACGGCATAAAAGGCTGCGGCGCGTTGTTTTTGCGCAAAGGCAGAAGAATAATCCCGCAGATTTTCGGCGGGGGCCAGGAAAACGGCCTGCGTTCCTCCACTTTGAACACGCCCGGAATATTCGCCTTCGGAAAAGCGGCGGAGGAAACTTTCAAAAATTTTGATAAAAACAACGGATACATCGACGCCCTGTATGATTATACCGCCGCGAAAATAAGGGAAAAATGCCCGAAGGTCATTTTCAACCAACATCAAAATCCAACAAATATTTCAAAATACATAATGAGTTTGCAGCTGCCGGATATAAAAAGCGAGGTCATGCTGAATTATCTGTCCATGCGGAAAATATATATATCCTCCGGTTCGGCATGCTCGGAAAAACGCCGGGCAAAGGACTCCAGACGCGTGCTTATAAATTACGGTTTGGATAAAAATTCGGCGGACTGCAGCGTCAGGGTCAGCTTTTCCAGATATAACACATTGGAGGAAGCCGACGAATTCGCCGACGCTTTGGCTGAAGGAATCACTAAGCTCAAAGGCGTATAAAAGGCGCCTACAAATCCAATTTTTTCAGGGAATAATACGCTATCAGCGAGCACAAAAAACATATCGAGCCTATGAGTATAAACGCCGCGCCGAGTTCAAAATGTTCTTTTATGGCTCCCACGGCAAACGGGCCCAAAAACATCCCGAACCCGTACGCGGCCTGAAAAATCCCCATCGCCGTGCCTCTGGCGTTTTCGGGTATTTTTTTTATGCTGAGCCCCATCAGCAGCGGAAACGATATGCCCTTGCCCACGCCCGCGGCGGTCTGCGATATGAGCAGCAGCGGATATAATTTTACAAACGGAATCAGTATCGTGGCTGCCCCGAGGGTCAGCATCCCGATAAAAACCAATTTGTATTCCCTCACTTTCCCCGTCAGAAACCTGCCCAGAAAAAGCGCCCCGAACGCCGTGGGAAGATATGAGAAAACCATCAATATGCCGTTTTGAAAATCGTCGATTTTCAAAACCTCTTTGGCGTATGCCGGCGTAAAACCGAATATCGTGCCAAAAGTTATCAGCTGCGAAACCACGCCGATCACCGAAACGATTATCAGGGTTTTGTTTGACAGAATTTTGGAAATTTTGGGGCGGTCTTGCGCTACTCCGGGGCTTTTGTTTTGCTTTAATTTTTCTTTGTCTTCATATATCATAAAGGACAAAACAAAACTCGAAAGCCCGACCAAAAAAGCGAGCAGAAACGCGGATTTGTCTTTTTGCGCGGTAAATCCCACGAGAAGCGAACCCGCTATTATCCCGCCGATCTGTCCCGTGCCGCTGAAAAAATCGAGGGTCCCCACGGCTTTCACGGTTTTTTCCCTGTCGTGGTAACTCGAATTCAAAACCATGAAACTGACCCAGGTCGAGGCGGCCACTCCCGCCCCCGCGCGCGCAAACAGCACGACGAGGACATTTTCGGAAAAAAACAAAAACAGAGCCGAAAGAAACGTGAAGGCGACGCCGATTATGATAAAAAGTTTTCTCGTCCCCAGTTTGTCCGACAAAACGCCGAGCGGGACCCTCAAAAGCATCTGGGTCAAACCGTAGGAGCCGATGATAAGCCCGATTGTCGTCGGCGAAAAAGCCAGAGATTGCATATAAGGGGTGAAATTGGACTGATAGGAATATATCGAAAACCACATCAGAAAAGCGGATGCGAATATTATCTGGCTCTTAAATTTTTCGTTATGGCGCATATTATAATTTTATTTCGTCAATTGCGAAATAATCCTCGAATTTGCCGACGGCGAACTCCGGGTTTGCCCAATAGACCGCGTTTTCGATTATCTTTTGGACATATTTGTTTGTGTAGGCCCCGTTTTGCGGGTGCCCAGGCTGGAAATAAAAGATTTTGCCGTGCCCGCGCCTGAAAGTCACACCGCTCCTGAACACGTTGCCGTGGTTGAACCAGCCTATAAAAACCACTTCGTCGGGATTGGGTATCCCGAAAGGCTCTCCGTACATTTCTTCGGATTCGATGACAAAATATTCCGGGATACCTTTCGCTATCGGATGCGAAGGTATGATGGTCCACATGACTTCCTTGTGGTCGTCGCACCAATGCAGGCGGCAGCTCGTGCCCATCAGGGCCATAAACGGTTTTGACATATGCGACGAATGAAGCGGAATAAAACCCATTCCGCCGAGCACGCGCCGTTTGACCATTTCCGTGATTTCGTCGCTGACGTCGGCGTGGTGCCCGTGCCCCCACCACAGCAAAACGTCGGTATTGTCCAGCAGCTCTTTGGTGATCCCGCAGTCGGGGAGTTCCATGGTCACCGTTTTTACTTCGAGTTCCGGATTGGCGGATAAAAACCCCTTGATTGTCATGTGCATTCCGTCGGGGTATATTTTTACATTCGCCGGGTCCTTTTTTTCCTCGACATATTCATTGAAAATCGTAACTCTGATTTTTTCTGACATTTTTTTACTCCTTATTGTTTTTAATAAATTCGGTTACCCGATTAAATTTATAAAATTCGCGAGCGAAGTGCTTCTGTTTATTCGTATGCGCCGGACTTCGAACAGGTCAAAATCCGTTCTGTGCATTCCCAGATCGGCCCGTAATCCGAAATAATAAAATTCTTTGATTTTTGTTTTGACCGTTTCGTTGAACTTTCCGGCCGGGTAAGCGAGCGCGACCACTCGTTTGCCGGTCATTTCTTCTATTTTCATTTTCGAATCCTTGATTTCTCTTGTAAGCCAGGCGTCATTCGAGCTTATCGAGCTCAAATCCGGATGAGTCAAAGTGTGGCTTTCAAATTTTACGAGGCCGGAATCGCTCATTTCCTTTATCATTTCAAAGCTGAAATTTTCCGCTTCCATATTGCTGATCATCAAAAATATGGTGATTTTCGCGTTGTGCTTTGTTATTACGGGAAAAATTTCCGTATAATTTGCCCTGTAGCCGTCGTCGAATGTTATGAATACGGGTTTGTCTATGGCGTCCAAATTGTAATAATCGTCAAATGTGCAGAATGTAAATCCGTTTTCGGACAAATATTGTATCTGCTTTTCAAATTCGGACGGTTTTACGTATAATTCGACTAATCCTCCGGGATCCGCTTCGGAAGAAGTGTGATACATCAGAATCGGCATATTTTTTAAAATCAACTCTTTTGGTTCCATCGGTTCTGTTTTTGCCTCTGTGGCTGCCGCTTCTGTAGTTTCCGCTGTGGTTTCGGAAGTCTCCGTTTGAATTTCTGTTTCGGGTTCGGGCTCTGTTTCCGGTTCTTTTGGTTCTTCCGACGGTTCGGGACCGATGGTTTCCTCAATTGCGAAATCGGCCAAGGGAATCTCCAAAACTTCGAGTTCAACTTCGTCTGTTTCGCCATGGGTTTCAAGGGCTTCATTTATGGCGTTTGTCGCTTCGGAAAATTCGGCGATTTCGGACGAATTGATCAAAATATAGACTTCGAAAACTATAAACGCGGAAAATACAAGTACCCAGGCGATTTTTATTATGTTTATGAGTTTTTTCATAAAATTTTTTTGTTATCTCCCCTGATTTTTACATAAAACTGCTGTCAATCCGTAAGCCGGGTTCTGTAGAAGACAATCATCTGTCTTGATTTCCGGTTGCCCGGAAATTCTTTGCCGCTTCAAGCGGAAGAACAGGGCGCGTTCCGCGGGTTATACCGCGCGTTTTTTTTAAAAAACGTTCCGTCTTACATCGGCGTTGCTTCGGATAAGGTTTACACGATTGGTCGCGCGCAATAAATCACGCGGATATTAACGCAGGGTCGCCTCTGCGCCGGTGAGCTCTTACCTCACCTTTTCACCCTTACAAACTTTCGTTTGCGGTTGTTTTCTGTTGCACTTTCTCTGGAGTCGCCTCCGGCGGACGTTATCCGCTATCCTTCGCCCTAAAAGCCCGGACTTTCCTCACTCGGTTTTTCATTCCGGCGCGATTGTCTGTATTGGCAGCAGTTTTATATACCGACATACTCATTATATATTATTTTATGCGGTTTGTCAACAATATTTATTTTGATTTTCCAAAATGTTGTTGTAATTTATTTTATTTTGTTATATAATACAATTAACGCGAATTTTGCGCTTAAGGAGGAATTTTTTTGATGTCCGGCGGCTACGGGGATATAAGAACGCTCACGGAATTTGAAAATTTCGTAAAAAACAAAAGCGTATCGGTTGTTGGGATAGGGATAAGCAACATTCCGCTGATCGATTTTTTGGGAAAACACGGGGTAAAAAAAATATCGGCGCGCGACAAAAGAGATATTTTCGAAAACGGGAAAATCCCGGAATTGGAAAGATTGGAAAAAACGATTGAGATAAATTACATTTTGGGCAAAAATTATTTGGACGGCCTGTCTGAAGACATAATTTTCAAAAGCCCGGGCATAAGGCG
>WQXD01000059.1 GCA_009785015.1 Oscillospiraceae bacterium
TGAACACATTCGCCTCGACGAGCCCGTCATATTTGATCCTTTTGAGCATCGAATCGATGACCGAACTTTTGGAATGCCGCGGCATTTCGGAACACGAGAGGTTATTTTCCGACATTTTGGCGTTTGAGAAAAAAGCGGGGGAACTTGGTTTTGTGTTTGAAGGCGGCAAACTCAGAGATCCCTACAGAATTGTTTTGAACTGCGCCCATTCGGGCGAAAAACTCTATTATTACCTGACCAAAAAAAACATATTCTGCGAATTTTTCGACGAGCACCGGGTGGTGGCTATAAGCGGCATAGCGAATAATACGAACGATTTCAGCGCGCTTCTTGATGCGCTGGCGGAATTTGCCCGAAACAATGAAATAATATACGCAAAAGCGGAAAAGACCGTATATCCCCCCGGGGTTCTTGACGTAATTCCGGGGGAGAGCGGTCAAAAATAATACAAAGCCGGAAAGGGGTTATGTGTATAATGAAACTCATACTCGCCATAGTTCACAACGACGACAGCGTGCTTGTCTCGTCTTCTCTCACGAAATCGGGTTTCCATGTCACGAAAATGGCGTCGACGGGCGGGTTTCTGATGTCGGGAAACACCACTTTCATAATGGGCGTGGAAGACGGCGACGTCGACAGGGCGATAGATATAATATCAAAATACAGCAAAAAACGAATGCAGGCCGTGTCGAGCGATATGGCTTTCGCGACGGGCAATATAAACTCGTCGAGCATACCCGTGGAAGTACAGGTGGGCGGCGGCACGATTTTGGTTTTGAACATTGAACGTTTTGAAAGAGTGTAACTTATGAATTTTTCGGATGTCAAAAAAAACGAAAATACGATAAAAATCATAAAGGAAATGATAAAATCCGAAAAAATCCCCGGGGCGTTCATGTTCGAAGGGGAAGATGAAAAAAACAAAAAAATAATTTCGGAAGTTTTGGCGAAATCCATCGTATGCGAAAATACCGGGTACAAAAAAAAGAACGGCGAAGGCTGCGGAACCTGCGGTTCCTGCATCAGGGCCGAAAAATTTATCCACCCCGACGTGATCGTGTCAAAATCCGACGGCGAAGGGAATTTGTCTTTCCACATCGACAAAGCGCGGGACATAATCAGCGGACTGTATCTCGCCCCCAATGAAAGCGAAACGAAAGTATACATAATACAAGACATGCAGGATATGACCCCACAGGCGCAGAACGCCTTGCTCAAATCGCTCGAGGAACCCCCGCCTTTCGCGGTTTTTATCATCACTGCAACCGACGGAGGCCTGCTGCTCGAAACGGTGAAATCCAGAGCGGTGAAATTTACCCTTTATTCCTCCAAAAACGAAGCCGCAAAAAAAGATTTGCGGTCCTATGAAGAACCGATACTGGCCATATTGGAGCAAAAACCGGACAAACTGCCGGCATACCAAAAATTGATATCAAAAACATTCGATAAATCCGGCAAGGGTGAAATCCTGGATTTTTATTCCTGTCTGGAAAACGCGCTTCGCGATGTATTGGTCGCCAAAATTTCAAATGCGAAAGATCTTTCTTTTTTGTATTTCGGCGGGCACAATGCGGAAAGCGGCGGTGACGGAGAAAAGATAAAAAAGCTTTCGGACATGTATTCGGTAAAAAAAATTTTAAATTTGTCAAAAACAGTTCATAAATACAAAACGGATTTGGATTATAATATAAATATCAGGTTGAATTTGAGTTCTTTTTTCAGCGCTGTAAATTTGCAGCAGTAAAGCAGTAATATCGAAAGGTAATAATTTTTTCAATGAATATAAATGCCCCGGGAGAAAAAAAATATACAAACGATTTTTACAAAAAACGCGGCAAGAAACAATACAACACGGACGAAACCACGGCTTTGCCGCCCTCCCTCCAAAAACCCGCCCCCGAACCGGCCGTAAATCCCGAAGATGATTCATATGCCAAATTTCTCCAGGCCGAAAACGCCGGTTCCGGCCCCGAAGTCGAAATCGTGGCGATAAGGTTCAAAGCGGTGGGAAAAATATATTTTTTTTCTCCCAACGGCGAAAGTTATCGTCCGGGCGAAAAAGTGATAGTGGAAACATCCAAAGGTTTGGAACTCGGATATGTGGCCATAGCCAATAAAAATATAAGCTCGTCAAAAGTGGTGCAGCCCCTGAAGCCGATTTTGAAAAAAGCGACCGAAAGCGAAGTCGAAGGGGCGGAAAAAAACAAAAAAGCCGCGAAAGAAACCATAAAAACCGCGAACGAAAGGATAAAATTCCATAATCTCGACGCCATGCAGATGAAAATAATAGAAGCCGAATATACTTTCGACAATTCAAAACTGACCTATTATTTTACCGCTGAGGGAAGGGTGGATTTTCGGGAACTCGTGAAAGATCTGGCGTCGGTATTCAAAACCAGGATTGAAATGCGCCAGATCGGGATACGCGACCAGACAAAAATCTTAGGCGGGCTCGCGGGCTGCGGGAGGCCGTTTTGCTGCAGTTCTTTTTTGCAGGATTTCGCGCAGGTGACGATAAAAATGGCCAAAGAACAAAACATGCCGATAAATTCGGCCAAGATGTCGGGAGCCTGCGGAAAACTCATGTGCTGCCTGAAATATGAGTATGAGGCCTACGAATATTTGAGCAAAGACACCCCTAAGGTAAACGCGATAGTCGAAACTTCAAGCGGCGAAACCGGAATTATATCCGACAGCAATATTTTGACGGGAATCTGTAAAGTGAAGATAAGCCAAAAAACCAATTCCGAAGGCGAAAATATCATAAAAACTTTCCCGAAAAACAATTTGAAAGTGATAGGATTCGTAAAAAACGAACAAAAACATCTGTACGATGAATCCGCGGCGGAAAATCCCGAATAAAAGGATTGAAGGAATTTAAAATAAAAGGAAAAGGAAATTATGTTATGAAAAAAATCGGGATATGCGCGTATTTTGCCGCCGCCGCTCTTTGCGCGCTGCTTTTTTCGTCGTGCCAGAGCAAAACAATAAAAAATATTCCCACCGAAACGATTTTCGGCGATGAATCGGCGGTACTCGCCGAAAACAACGCTGTGGATTTCTATTTCTATTACCCCGAAAATTTTAACATACAGAGAAACGACGCGATGATAACGGTATATATAAACGACTCGGAAATTGTGCCGATTGACGCCTTGGACCCCGGTTCGTCGGAAAATTTCAAAATAGAGACAAAACCGAACCTTTCTGCGACGGTATTCGCTTTGCCCGAAGGCAAATACGAAACAATCGACGCGTATTGGAACGAATTCGGCGTCCCGTCATTTGAATCCGTTTTTATCGATTTGGAGAGCGAACCCGAAGAAACGCTGACAGTCGACGGAGTCGAGGCAAAAAAATACACGTACGCGTTCTCGGTAGCCGGTATGAAATACAGGATATCGCAGATTGTGTTTTTTAACAGACGCCAGGTGTACACCCTCACATACACCGCTACGGAAAGCAGATATCAGACTTACTCGAACGTTTTGCAAATTGCCGCCCAAACGTTTAAATTCAAACAGTAAAGAAATGTATATAATGGTATGGCCGAAAAAAATTCAAATGTGTCCGTATTGTCCCAGCCCGTCAGGATTTTAAAAGGCGTAGGGGAATCGAAGGCGAAAGGCCTCGGCGAACTCGGCGTTTTCACGGTGGGTGACATGCTCTGGTATTTCCCGCGGAGATACGAGGACCGGCAGGTGGTCCCTCTCGAAGAAGTCGAGCTCTACGGGACATACGCCGTAAGGCTGAAGGTATCCTCCAAAATTTCGGCGATGAACGCGAAAGGGCTCCCGATGGTCAGGTTTTCCGCGATTGAAGTAAAACTCGACGAATCCGGAATGCCTGCCGACAATCCGGAAAGCCGCGTGGATATCGTCTATTTTCATTCCGAGTATGTGAAAAACATATTCAAGCAAGGCAATATTTATGTTTTTTACGGCAAAATAACCGGCAATCTGGTAAAATTCGAAATGGCGAACCCCAAATTCATCCCGTATCAGCGCGGAGTGGAAAATTCGCGCTTTTATCCGATATATAAGAAAAACAGCAAAGTGTCGCATAACACGATAATCAAAGCGGCTCAAAGCGCGCTGGACCTGATTTCAAATTCCGCGGAATTGTCAGCGGAGTTGGAAACGCTCCCCGAACAAATCAGAGACGGCTACAATCTCTGTCATATAAATTTCGCTTTGGGCAGCATGCACAGGCCCCAAAGCCAAGGCGACCTCGAAGCGGCGAAAAAACGCCTCGTATTTGAAGAGTTTTTTTTGTACTCGCTCGCCCTTGAGCAGATAAAAAGCCGGCGTGAGTATATCCCGGGCTATAAGTATCAAAAAGAGGCCGACATGGACGGATTTTATTCGCTTTTGCCTTTCAGGCTCACAAACGCGCAGCAGCGCGCCGTGGATGACGTGATATCCGATATGGGCAAGGATAAGCCCATGAGCAGGCTGATCCAGGGGGATGTGGGCAGCGGAAAAACCATGATAGCCGCCGCCGCCGCCTACTTCGCTTGCAAAAACGATTCGCAGGCGGTCATGATGGCCCCCACGGATATTTTGGCCACTCAGCATTACGAAGGTTTGTCCCGCCTGTTTGAAAAAACCGGAATCAGGGTCCGGCTCCTGACAGGCTCGCTGAACGCGAGGCAAAAACGCGAAACGCTCCGGGAAATAGAGGACGGAGCGGCGGATTTCATAATCGGCACCCACGCGGTCATACAAAAAAACATCGTTTTTAAAAATTTGAGTTTGTCGATCACCGACGAACAGCACCGTTTCGGGGTAAACCAGCGGGCTCTGATCGAAGGAAAAGCGGAAAAGGGAAAAGGGAACATTCCGCACTCCCTCGTCATGTCCGCCACGCCCATTCCGCGCACGCTCGCTTTGATCATGTACGGGGATTTGGATGTGAGCGTTATAAACGAGCTGCCCCCCGGCAGGCAAAAAGTCGAAACATACGCGGTGGACGATTCATTCCGGGAAAGAATATACAAATTCACGAAAAAACTGATTGGCGAAGGGGGCCAGGCGTTTATAGTATGCCCCCTTGTGGGAGAAGACGAAGGCGAGGAAAAAGATGAAGATATGGAAATCCGCGAAATCGGGTCGTACAATATGAGCGACATGAAATCGGTAAAATCCTATTTCAAGGAATTGTCGGAAAACATTTTCCCCGAAATCCCCTCCGCTTTTATTCACGGCAAGATGAAATCCGAGGAAAAAGACGGCATAATGGGACGTTTTAAAGATGGGGAAATAAAGATATTGGTTTCCACCGTGGTGATCGAAGTGGGGGTGAACATACCCGGCGCAGTCTTGATGATCATCGAAAACGCGGAGCGTTTCGGGCTTTCGCAGCTCCACCAGCTCAGGGGCCGCGTGGGACGGGGCGAAAAAAAAAGTTACTGCGTGATGTTTTGCGACAATGAGAACGAAAACTCAAAAAAACGCCTTGATATAATGTGCAAGACAAACGACGGGTTTGAAATCGCCAAAAAGGATATAGAGATACGCGGTCCCGGGGATCTGTTCGGGGAACGGCAGTCGGGATCGGTGACTTTTAAAGTCGCGGATTTGGCCGCCGATACGGAAATATTATATTCGGCCGCGAAAGCCGCGAAAGAAGCGATTGCAAACATCAAAGACCTGTTCGGCGAAAACGGAGGGCATACGCGTTTAAAACAGGCTGTTTTGAAAATGTTCGGCGAAAACGAGCAAAGAAAAATCGCTTTTAATTAAAAAAACCTTTACATTTATCAAATATCCTGTTATAATACTATTCGGAGGACGAAAACGATGCAGGAAATAAAATTCAGAAACGAATACAAGCACATAATAAACAAAAACCATGCAGCCGTATTGAAGAGCCGTTTGCGGGCCCTGCTCAAGCCCGATCCGTTCGCGGACGGAGAGGGAAAATATTTTGTGCGCAGCCTGTATTTCGACACGTACGAAGACAAGGCGCTTTACGAAAAATTGGACGGCGTGCCATTCCGGTACAAGTACAGGCTGCGGTTCTATAATTTCGACACTTCGGTGATAAAACTCGAAAACAAAATAAGAAGATACAATTGCGCGCGCAAAATAAGCTGCGCCGTGACAAAAGAAGAGAGCTTAAAATTATTGAACTGCGAATATGAGTTTTTAAAAGATTTGGACGATCCGGTCAAATTCGCCTTCTGCAAAGATTTTTTAAGCGAAGGGCTTACCGCGAAAACCATTGTGGATTATGTGCGCACCCCGTTTGTGTATCCGCACGGAAATGTGCGGGTTACGATCGATTCGGATATAAAAAGCTCAGTGGGCCAAAGCCGCCTCGCCGAAATATTCAGCCCAACAACTCCGACGGTAAGCGTTTTTCCCGAAGAAAGATGCGTATTGGAGGTCAAATACGATGAATTTTTGCCCGACTTTATACATAAAATAATCCAGACGGAGGTGGCGATGACTTCTTCCTTTTCAAAATACGCTTCCTGCCGCGTGTTCGTTTAGAAACCAAAAAAACAATATAAAATATAAGGAGATTATTTTTCATGACTTCATTTTCCGATATATTCAAAAGCAAATTCTGGGATACATTTACCTCGCAGTCCAACGAAATTTTCAATATATACACCATTTTGTTTTCTTTTCTCGCCGCTCTCATACTCGGGGTTTTTATCTTCTTCGTCTACAAATATACTTTCGCCGGGGTCATGTACTCGCGGAGCTTCAACGGTTCGCTGTTCGGTTTGACGATTATAACCAATTTTGTGATACTTGCGGTGACTTCAAATGTGGTGCTTTCGCTGGGAATGGTCGGGGCGCTTTCGATAGTGAGGTTCCGCACGGCGATAAAAGACCCTATGGATCTGGTGTTTTTGTTTTGGGCGATCGGCACCGGGATCGTGACGGGGGCGCAGGTCTACGCGCTGGCGCTCATCGGTTCCGTGGTGATCGGGGCGGTGATTGTCCTGACTTCCCAGAGGCTTTCATTCGATTCGCCGTATCTGGCGGTGATAAACTGCGAAATTCAGACGTCTGAGCGCGCCTGTATGGACATAATAAAAAAATATTCCAAAAAAGCGCGCCTGAAATCGAAAATCGTATCTGCGGGAAAAGGCACGGAACTCATTTACGAAATCCGCTGCCAGGGCGAAAACACGGATTTCATAAATGAACTCTCAGAGGTCGAAGGGGTGCAGAACGCCTCCCTTGTCAGCTATAACGGCGAATTTTTAAGTTGAGTTAAGGAGAAATTTCATGAAACGAGAACGCGTAATTTCGGCGGTGGCGCATAAAAACACCGCCCCTGTCCCCCACTCCATCGAGCTGACCGTCCCCCTCGAAAAAAAAGTCTGCGATTACTTGCAGATACCGCGCGAAGATTTGTGGGACTGGTTCGACTGTCATATAGAAGAGGCGAAATACAGAAGGGGCGAATGGCTTCCCGGAGAGATATACCGCGACCCTTTCGGGGTAAAATGGGACAGAAGCGGGGCCGACAAAGATATCGGCATCATAATGGAATACATATTGAAAGAACCCGAAATCAAAGATTACCGGGTACCCGAGCCGGATCTCGGCTTTGTGGACGAGCTTTCGTCCAAAATGATCGCCGACGGCAGGGATTCGTATAAATTCGGGAAAATCGGGTTTTCGATGTTCGAGAGGGGCTGGAGTTTGCGGGGGCTCGAAAATTTTCTCGCCGACCTCGCGGGAGAGGAACAGTTTGTATTCGAATTGTTCGGGCAGATATTGGAATACAACATGAAAATAATCGAAAGGGCCCTGTCATACCCTATCGACGGTTTCTTTTTCGGCGACGATTACGGGCAGCAGCGGGGGCTTATGATGAGCCCTGCGACATGGCGCAAGTTTATCAAGCCCAACCTCGCCGTCATGTTTGAGAGGGTAAAGAGAGAGGGCAAAAGCGTGGCGCTCCATTCGTGCGGAGACCTGTCGGCGATACTCGGCGATTTGATAGATATAGGGCTCGATATATACCAGACGGTGCAGCCCGAAATATACGGGCTGAAAAAAATAAAGGAAAATTTCGGGGCGCATCTGACCTTTTGGGGAGGCATAAGCACCCAAAAAGATCTGCCCTACGTGACACCCGGCGAAGTAAAAAGAATCGCGCGCGAAGCGATTGAAATCCTGGGCAAAGGCGGCGGGTATATTGCCGCCCCGACGCATCAGGTGCCCGCCGACGTCCCGGTTGAGAATATTATAGCGCTGGCCGAAGCTTTCAAAAATCAATGAAGCAGTAAAGCATTTTACGGGAGGAAAATTTGTGAAAAAAACACTTTTGATTTTATTCGTCATTATCTTTGCCATGGTCGCCGCGATATCGTGTTCCAAAGGCGATACAAATCCAAACGAATCCGATGACGGCGGCGCGAAAACCGAAAACGCGGAGGCGGGCGAAAGCGGGGCCCCGGAGGAAAAATCCATTTTTGAAATCCTGCCGAAAAGCGATTTTAAAGGGGAGGCGTTTACCGTTTATGTGCCGCCCAATCCCGACAGCCCGGTGGACAAAGGCACTTTCGTGGAAGAACTGATGGGAGAGATTTTCAACGATGCGGTATATAACCGGAACCTGAAAATCGAAAACGAATACAACGTGCAATTGAACGCGGTGTACGGCCTAAACTGGGACAGCACATACGGCGATTTAAAAAAGGACGTGACATCCGGCGACTTGCGTGCCGACGTCTATTTTACCCATGTAACCTCGGGCCCCGCCGCTATAATCAGCGACGGTCTTCTGAGGGAATGGTCGGCGGTTCCGTTTCTCGATTTCGAACGGCCCTGGTGGAACGAAACGGCGATAACAAACCTGAACATAGCGAACAAAATGTTTTATCTTTCGGGTTCGCTTTCGATACAGGATCCCATTTTGCTGGTCTTCAACAAAACCCTGCTCCAAAACCTGGCGCTTGAAGATCCGTACAAGCTCGTCAGGCAAGGGACTTGGACGATCGAAAAATTGAACAAAATGGCAGTTGACGCTTCGAAAGACCTGAACGGCGACGGCAAATTCGATCATATGGACGACCAGTTCGGGCTTGAATTCGGAATTTGCTGGCAAACACCCAGCCTTTTGTATGCCTGCGACGAGCTGACGATAATCATCGACGGAGAAGGATATCCAAACGTCAACATGGACAATCAAAAGAAAATCGAAGCGTATGAAAAAATCTATGAGCTGCTCTGGGGCGGAAACAAAACGTATTGTTTCAACGGCACCACGACACAGACGGCAAACCACCCGCACATGGGAATCGATTCGGGCAGGGTGCTGTTCTGCCAGTACAATCTGTTCACATGCGAAAACCTGCGAGCCGCCGAAGTGGAGTACGGAATACTGCCTCTCCCGAAATACGACGAAAATCAAAAAAGCTATATGACAAATTCATGGACCGGTATGTACGGGCTGCCGGTCTGCGTGGCGGACGAAAAATTGGATATGACAGGCATAGTCATGGAGTCTATGTCCGCTCTCGGGCACAAGGAAGTTGTCCCCGTATATTACGATATCCTGCTGAAGGAAAAAGTGTCGAGGGACGACGATTCGAGGGATATGCTCGATATAATCCTCTCCGGGATCGTTTTCGATTCGGGTCTCAATTATCAAGCGGGCTCAAGCCAGCCCGGATATTTCATAAAAGATTTGATCGTGGGGAAAAAACAGGATTATGTGAGTTCCCTCGAAAAAGCGAAACCCAAAATAGAAGCCGACTATGACAAACTTTACAACAAGATATTGGAAGCGGGAGATTAAAAAAGCATGATATACGGCAATATACTTGAAACGATAGGAAATACGCCAATTGTAAAAATAAATAAATTGAATACAAATCCAAACGTGCTTTTGTGCGCGAAATGCGAGGGCTTCAACCCGACAGGCAGCATAAAGGACCGCATCGCGCTTAAAATGATAGAACAGGCCGAAATGTCGGGGGATTTGACAAAAGACAAAATCATCATCGAGGCGACTTCGGGCAACACGGGCATAGGTCTCGCCATGATCGGGTTGGTAAAGGGATACAGGGTGCAAATCGTCATGAGCGAAGCCGTTTCCGTCGAGCGCCAGCAGGTTATAAGAGCTTTCGGAGGCGAAATAATACTGACGCCCAAAGAACTCTCGACCGACGGGGCGATTTTAAAAACCCGCGAGCTTGTGGAAAATGAACCTTCAAAATATTTCAATCCGAATCAATTTTCAAACGAATACAACAAAATCACGCATTACAAAACCACCGCCGAAGAGATCTGGGAGCAAACCGGCGGAAAAGTGACGCATTTTGTATCCGGGCTCGGCACCTCCGGGACGCTTATGGGTGTCGGAATGGGGCTCAAGGAAAAAAATCCGGACGTCAAAATCGTGGAGGCGCACCCGGTCAGGGGCCATTATATACAGGGCTTGAAGAATATGGAAGAAGCGATCGTCCCCGAAATATACGATCCGTCGCATATCGATTACAGCATCATGGTGGAATCGGAAGAAGCGTTTGAAATGGCGAGAAAAATCGCCGCCGAAGAGGGTATATTTGTGGGCATGAGCAGCGGGGCCGCCATGGTGGCGGCCATAAAAGTCACAGAAAAGCTCACAAGTGGGCTTGTGGTGGTTATCTTCCCCGACCGCGGCGAAAAATATCTCAGCACCGGGCTTTTTAAAAATTAAAAAAATGGCGGATTATCCGCCATTTTTTTTAACTCGTTTATGCCCTATATTTCCGGTATGACGATTTCCACTTCTTTGCCGAGTTTTGAGGAACGGTATATCCCGTCGCATATCGCCTGATTGTACAGGATTTCCTCCCCCGGAACGGGAGCCGGCCCCCCGGTTTTCACCGCGTCCACGAAGGCGCGCATTTTGCCCCACCACATGTCCATCGGGCCTTCGTTGTCATAGGGCAGCATGGGCCTGTCGGGAAGCACATAGGAATCCACAAAATTGCCGTTTACATCCGTGTAATACAAAACCCTTGAAGGCCTCCGCAGCTCGTCGTGCCCGTTGAGGATTTTTATGGCTCCTTCAGTTCCGAGCCAGAGCGTATCGCCCAAAGAATCCGCGTGCATCGCCCACGACTGCTTGAACACAAACGTCACGTCGCCTTCCATCCGGACAAGCGCCACGGAAAAATCGTCCACATCAAAGTTCGCGGCGTCCTGCCAGTATTTCGGGTTTTTGCCGAAATAATTGGTGGCGATCGCCGAAACGGTGAGCGGTTTGGGATATTTTATCGCGTGCAGGCACTCGTCGATGGAATAACAGCCGATATCGCCCAAACATCCGAAACCCGCTTTTTCTTTTACGACAAACGTGCTGCCCGGGATTCCCCTGCGGCGGCCGCCGCCGCTCTGAACGTAATACACTTTGCCTATCGCGCCCGATTCGATCATTTTGTCGACTTTTCGGCGCATGTAGTCCCATCTCGGCTGGAATCCGATGGTCAAAAGTTTGCCCGCTTTTTTCGAAGCCTTGACCATGTCCGCGGCTTCCTGGATGGTGAATGACATCGGCTTTTCGCAGTGCACATGGATGCCCGCTTCCAGCACCGCTATCGCGCATTCGGCGTGCGTGGTGTTATATGTGCAGACGCTCGCTCCGTCCATTTGCACATTCTTGACCAGATCGTTCACGCTGTCGAAAGCGGGCGCGTTTTTCAGCTTGTAGCGATCCAAAAAATCCCTTGCTTTTCCGGGGACAATGTCGCACGCACCGACGATTTCGACGTCGTCAAAAGTGACGTACTTGTCCATGTGCGCGTGGGCTATCCCCCCGGTGCCCACTATGCCGATTTTGATTTTTTCGCTCATGATTTTTTCTCCAATCTAAAATAAAATTAAAAATTTAAAACATTAAATTTTCTTCCTTAAAGAGTATTATAAATAAATATTATTATGGATGTGTTAATTTTATAAATATTCTTTTGTTTTTTATATAAATTTTTTTGAAATTTTACTTGACAAAGCATTTAAAAAATGGTAATATAATAATACAGCATCGAAGTGTTTGCAATATTTGTGATATGTGCCGTTAGCTCAATTGGATAGAGCGTCTGGCTACGGACCAGAAGGTTGAGGGTTCAAGTCCTTTACGGCACGCCAGGAGACGGGGTATTGGCGCAGTTGGTAGCGCGCCTGAATGGCATTCAGGAGGTCAGGGGTTCAAATCCCCTATGCTCCACCAGAATATAATAAATCCGAACCTGCGCTCGCCGATTGTTTCGGTTGGTAAAGTGGTTCGGATTTGTCTGTTTTGTGAAAGTGAAAAAAATTTATATTTTTAACAGCTTAAACCTCTTGACATTTCCGAAATTTACGCGTATAATAATAAAGTAGGAATTTAGGAAATTCGGAAAGGAGTTTGTCATGATTGCTGAATTAAGAGCTAAGGCCCAAGTAACCGTGCCGCGCGAAATCGTGATGGAACTCGGATTAAACGAAGGGGATAAGTTTGAAGTGTCTGTACAGGACGGCGCGATATATATGATTCCCGTTGCCGTATATCCAAAGGCTTATGTCGAGCAGCTTGAAGCGCAGGTGCGCGAATCAAAGGCGCTTATTGAATCGGGTGAATTAAAATCGTATGACAACGCAGATGAATTGATTTCTATGCTCCATGCTGAGAGCGGTGAACAATAATGAAATTCAAACTCATTCCTGACAAGAAATTTATCAAGCATTACGCTAAGCTGACAGCGGCGGAAAAAAAGCAAACCGATGCGAAATTGATAAAGCTTGCAGAGAATCCGCTCCACCCGTCGCTTCGCACCAAGCGTATTCAAGGAACAGAATCGCTTTATGAATCAAGCGTCAATATGGATATCCGGCTAATTTGGCATTACGAAGAAGAGCAAATTATTTTAATGCTTGATATTGGACGTCACGATATTTTGAATCAGTGTTAAAAACGCAGGGGTATGTTACCGACCAAATTGGTAGCGCGCCTGAATGGCATTCAGGAGGTCAGGGGTTCAAATCCCCTATGCTCCACCACGCATAGAGCAAGCCTGCGCTAAAATAGTTTTTTAACGCAGGCTTGTTTTTTTACTCTTAAAAATATCGTCGAGAAGCTGTTTAGAAATATCCGATATTGGCTGTTGACCGTATAGTTCATTTAGTGCTTTATCGACGGAATTCCTGTTCATAGGTTCGCCGCGCTTCGCATGCTCCCATAAAATGCCGGCAATTTGTTCTTTACATAATTTTAAGAGCTGTTCCACAATCCATCTATCTTCGTATCGATTTCCAAATTCACCTGCTCGTCCACCTTTTTCATATGCCATATATTTTATAGCCCATTTTCTAAATCGTTCCATAACCTATTCGTCAGTTTCACTTTTTTCATTCGACTTCGGCATAATTTCGTCGAGATGGTCTACGATAAATTGCTGCGCTTCCCTGCTGTATAAATTCATGGTATATTGCGTGCCGTATTGCGGAGATATTCGGTCCTCTTGTGTTATCCCTATTATCGGCGACTTATCTGTCAATGTTTTGCGCGTCCCTTTCTCCGCGGCGATCTCTTTTAAAAATCCCTTTTCAACGAGCCATTCGGTGACTTTATTATGAGACAAACGCCTGTAAACCGCCAAATCAATACTGCCGCTTATATTATCGCATACTGCAGATATCGGAATCGGCGTATCCGAAAACACTATTTGTCTTTTTTGCTGTTCGGTTATCTCAAACGGTTTTTTCGCAACATAACCTATTCCGCCGTTTTCCGCAACCTGCCTCAATATATCCGCGACGTAGGAAAAGCACCTCGATAATCTTTCGTTGTTTAAAATATTATCGTCAGGCAGTTCGATATCTTTTATAGGGTCTAATCCGTTTGCGAGTTTTTCTATATACATTTTTGCCCTTTTTATTTTTTCAAGTTCCGTCATATTATCACCATTCTTTTTATCGAATTATTTCACTACTATAACAAACCGCATTCATCTATGATTTTGTCAACAATACCTCGTTATCCACAAGGGATTCAAAAATAGGCGTAAAATCAATTTCTTTAATAGCCCCGTATCGTTCTATAAAATAATTTTTCATGTAATCTTCGTTCTTGCGCACTCCATTTTTACCGGAAGTCCCAAAATCCGAAAGCGAATACAAAGTGCTTAAATTGGTATTTTCATCGCGTTCGACAAATTTTATCTCATCGCGCCGGAACAGATTCGCGTTTAAAAAAATCGGGTTGTGCGTGTTAAAAATCAGTTGCGCGTTGCGGACGTTGATGTCATCGTTATGAAAAATATTTATTATGCTCATTAACGCCATCGGATGGATTGACGCATCAAATTCATCTACAATCAGCGTTCCGCCGTTCAATAAAGCGTTCACTACCAAAGGGAACATATTGATAAAGCGGATAGTCCCGTAAGATTCAAATAATTCGGCCGGTATTGCCTTTCCTTTATTATTGGTCCCAAACAATGAGTATAATTTTGCTTCGTCGTTCTCACCGTCAACCATATAGCCGAGCGCATTGGAATTGATACCGAAATAATTGGCGGCTTCGTTTAATGTTTTTTCGATGTATATTGACTTTTTTTTCGGATCGTTAAATTTTTGTATCAGGCGCATAGAATTTGAACGGTAAATTACCATTACTTTTTTATCAAGCCAATCGGTAATCAAAGATACTAATTTTGCACTGAACATAGTTTTGAAACCGTTCATCAAAAACAATTCCTCTTCGTTCAAATTGTTTTTGGCGAGAGCGATTGCGCCGCCGGAGTTCTGCTCGAAAGCGTTGACAAAATAGTTTTGTATTGCATCGAGAACCCCAAATTCAAGCCCTTTTTCACGGAAAAAAATTATGTTTTTATTGATTTTTGAGGTCTCGGATAGAATTTTTCTTTTATGCTTCGTCGCCAAAAATTCACCTATATCGGCAGAAAAAGCATATTCTATGTGAAGATCGTTTTCAATAAAAGATATAGAAAATCCGACAGGCTCAGGCCTGAAACGGGAAAATCTCTGCTTATAAATGTTATCGGAAAAATGACAATCATGCCCGGAGTGAATCATGCAAGAGATACAAAAAATAAGATTGAGGGCGAACCTTTTGAATCAATCAGAGAACGGGAAGAAATCAAAAACATATTGACTGAACTTGATAAATACGCAAATTAATATGTTTATTTAACTCCACCAAAATATAATAAATCCGAACCTGCGCTCGCCGATTGTTTCGGTTGGTAAAGTGGTTCGGATTTGTCTGTTTTGTGAAAGTGAAACCTGCGCTAAAAAATATTTTTGAACGCA
>WQXD01000060.1 GCA_009785015.1 Oscillospiraceae bacterium
GCCTGGGGATAATCAATCTTTTATAATAAAAATGATACGGAAGGCATAAAAATTTATGTGTTTTACCAGAGCCGATATTTTACTTCCCAAGAGGGCGCATGATTCCGATTTCATGAAAAAGTGGGCCGTGATCGCCTGCGACCAGTTCACCTCCGATATTTCCTGCTGGGAAAAAATAAAGAGTTTTGTCGGGGATGATATGTCCGCTTTGAATCTCATTTTCCCGGAAATATATTTGGAGGCCGAATCTCCGCGCGAGCAGAAAAAAAGAATAGAAGATATAACCGAGTGCATGGCGAAATACGAAAATGAGCTGACATGCCGCGAAAATTCCATGTTTTATATCGAACGCGCCCTGAAAAACGGCATGGTCAGGCAGGGTATCGTCGGAGCGGTCGACCTCGAATGCTACGATTGGGGCAAGTTCTCAAAAGCCAAAATCCGGTCGACTGAACAGACCGTCCCCGAGAGGATACCTCCGAGGGTTGAGATACGCGAAAACGCGCTGTTTGAGCTGCCTCACGTCATGATTTTGTTCGGGGACGAAGATGACATTTTGATGACGGAACTCAAAAAAAACACCGGTTCCTTGGAAAAACTCTACGATTTCGAGCTGATGCAGGACAGCGGCGCGGTAAAATGCTATAACTTGGACGAAAAAAATATGCGCTTTGTGACCGAAACGCTCGAAAATCTCGAAAACAACGGCATTTTATTCGCTGTGGGCGACGGGAACCATTCTTTGGCCGCGGCAAAACAATGCTGGGAACAGCTCAAAAAAACAATATCCCCCGCCGAATACGCAACTCACCCCGCGCGCTACGCGCTGGCCGAAATCGTGAACATCTATGACAAGTCGCTCGAATTCGAGCCGATCTACAGGGTGCTTTTCGAAGCCGACCCGAATGACGCCGTCGCCTGCATGAAAAAATTCTTTGGCTGCGATTCCGAAAACGCCGGCGGCGCCGAATTTGAAATATATCACGGCGAAAATTTTGAAAAAGTATATATAAACGACCCGAAATTTTCCCTGCCCGTGGAGAGTTTGCAGTTTTTTTTGGAGGATTACGTAAAGTCGCGCGGGGGGAGGATAGACTATGTGCACGGAAAGGCCGAGACCCAAAAACTCGCGAAAAGGGGAGGCACAGTCGGCTTTGTGTTCGATACCGTGAAAAAGTCCGGGCTTTTTCCGGCGATCGGAAAAAACGGGGTTCTGCCGCGGAAAACTTTTTCCATGGGCGAAGCCTGCGACAAAAGATTTTACATTGAATGCAGGAGAATAAGATAAAAATGACTGACGGAATGAAAAAAGCGGTCGATTATATCGATTCAAACAGCTCGTATATAGACCGGGCGGTAGAGTCGCAGTGCGCTGTGTGGCGCGGCGAAAAAACGGAGCTGCCGGTGCTCGCTTTGTCCTGCCCGCATACGGAAGAACAAAAAACCTGGCTTTCGCAGTACGATTTAAAAGAGATACACCATGACAGCGAAAAAATGTTTGTCAACGGCCTTTGCGAAACCTTGACCGCCGTAAACGGCAATTACGGCGCGGTCCCCTCCATGCGCGCGAATATGGGCTGCGGCATCGTCCCCTCTCTGTTCGGAGGGCAGCAGAGATTGTTTCGGGACATCATGCCCTGGCTTGTCGACCACGCGAAAAAAGAGGACATAGAGAAATTGCCCGAAAACCACGAATTTAAAATCGATGACAGCGCCGAGTTTGCCGACGCCATGAGGCATATGGAGTTCATGACCGAGAAACTTCGCGAAAACGGTCTGGCGGGAAAGGTCTTCGTTTATCCGCTGGATTTGCAGGGGCCCACGGACACCGCGCACCTGATTTTGGGCGATTCGATTTTTTATGAATTTTACGACGACCCGGAATTTGTCCACCATCTGCTGAAGCTGAGCAACAGGGCGATATATTTCGCCATGGACGAATGCTTTGAGAGAATGGACAAAAGCGGCGAATTTATCGCCCATTACAATCATCTGATCCTGCCAAAGGGCATAGGCGGGGTAAAGATAAGCGAAGATACCACGACTTTGCTGTCCCCTTTGCTCATCGACGAATTCGCGAAGCCGCACCTGTGCGAGACGCTGGAACACTTCGGGGGCGGATATGTGCATTACTGCGGCAAAAACGACCATCTTTTAAATGTGCTGCTGGGCGAGCCTCGGGCGGCGGGCATCAACTTCGGCAACACCGAGATGCACGATATGACAAAAGTGCTCGCGCTGTGCCGCGAAAACAAAAAAGTGTACGCAGGCGCAGTCAACAAAAAGGAAGGCGAGGCGCCCTTTGACTATTTTGTCCGGGTTCTGGAGCCCTGTTATGACGCGCTCGCCGGCTGTTTCCGTATTATTTTGCAGTATGGCTGCCCGATGGACGAGCGCGCGGATGTGATCGGCGAATTTGAGCGGGCGGCGGAACATGTGAAAAGATATTATGATAAGAGGTGATAGGTTTTATGACTGAAATAAGCTTCAACGACAGAAAAAACGGTTACGACAAGCTGCAGGTCGACAATTATATTAAAAAAATCTCGGAGGCATACCAGGAAGTGTACAGGGAACATGTTTCAATTTGCGAAAAATATGACAGCCTGCTGGAAAATTACAAAAAACTCGAGGAACAAAATCAGGCCCCGCCCGAACACGATACCGAAACCGAAACCATCGCGATAACCTTGCTCGACGCCGAAAACTTGGCGAAAAAAATTGTCGCCAACGCCCGCAGGGAAGAAGCCCGGATTATGGATTTGGCGGCAAAAAACCTTGAAAACGCCTATCTTGTACTGGAGCGCGCGATGGATGCGGTCGGATTGGAAGCGCAGAGAGTTTTTGATTTCAAACCTGAAAACGATGCCGAATTAAAAGAGCCGCCAAGCGGCCAAAATCCAAAAGGAGAGGGAGAATTGTGATGAATACCGGCGAAAGATTGAAAAAACTGAGGCTGAGCCTGAAAAAAACGCTCAAAGAACAAAGCGAGATCTTCAATGTGTCCCTTAACTCCGTATACAGATGGGAGCACGATCTGTGCAGCCCGAGAAATACGGTGTTAAAAAAGATAGCCGCGTTTTACGGCGTATCCTATGAATGGCTTATCACGGGGGACGAAAAAAAAGAAAATTTGAAATGTGAGAATTGCCTGCTCGCCACCGACAAGAGTATCGAGCAAAAAATTTTGCGGATGATAGGCAAATTGTCGGAAAACAGCAAGTACAACATCATAGGGTATATCGAACGCATATGCGTGGAAGAAGAAAACAACAGGTAAAAAAAGGTAAAATTTTAATAAAAATTTTAAAATTCAGACTTGAAAAAACTTCGCCCGCGTGTTATATTACACTAAAGTGCTTTAAAATATATTTAGGAAAAAAAAAGGAGAAATTTCATGAAAAAACACACAAAAATTATCGCGCTGGTTCTCTCGGGGCTGATGATGGCCGCGGTTTTGGCGGGGTGCGGCGCCTCTCACAAGGACTGGGAGGAAATCGGACCCAAAGGGGAAATGATTATCGGCGTCACCCCCAACCCGCCGATGAATTACCAGGATGACAACGGCGATTATACCTTGGGCTTCGACACCGAATTCGCGGAGGCCCTGTGCGCGATTCTGGGCGTCAAGGCGAAGTTCGTGGAAATAGACTGGAACTCGAAGGAAACCGAGCTCAAAGCCAAAAATATCGACGCGGTCTGGAACGGCATGACCATAACCGAAAAGCGCGCGCAGGAAATGGACATATCGACGCCGTACATGAAAAACCGCCCGGTAATCGTGGTCCGCAGTGGGGATCTGGACAAATATCAGTCCGCCAGCGATCTGGCGGGTGTGGCCCTTGTGGCGGAAAACGGCTCCACTCTGGAGGAATGCGTAAATGCGCAGAGCATATTCGCCAATGCGAATTATACCCCCGTCGACGCGCAGATCACGGGCATGATGGAAGTGCTGGCGGGCACGGCGGACATGACCGTCGTCGACGGCACGCTAGCCGCCGACAAAATAAAAGAAGGCAGCGATTTTGCCGGCCTCGCCATAATAGACAAAAATTTCCCCAGTGAGGAATACGGCATAGCTTTCCGCAAAAACAGCCCGGACACATTAAAAAAAGTCAACGACGCGATCAAGGCGTTAAAAGATGACGGGACACTTTCCGCCCTCGCCGACAAATACGGGCTCGGATCCCTTCTGATAAAATAATGTTATGGGAAGTCACGCAGAATTTAATTAAAGGTCTGGGCCAAAACGCGATAATATTTTTTGTCACCTTGGTTTTGGCTCTGCCGCTGGGCATGGCGGTCACATTCGGCGAAATGTCCCGTATTTATCCGGTGAGGTGGAGCTGCAGGGTTTTGGTCTGGATAATCCGCGGCACGCCGCTCATGCTCCAGCTCTTTATCGTGCTTTATGTGCCGGGGCTGGTTTTCGGCGCGCCGTTCCGCTCCAGGATGACGGCGGCGCTGATCGCCTTTGTCATAAATTACGCCATGTATTTTGCCGAAATATACAGGGGCGCGCTCGAAAACATCCCCAAAGGACAGTTTGAGGCGGGGAAAGTGCTCGGGCTTTCGAAGCGGCAGGTATTTTTCAATATCATTTTGTTTCAGATAATAAAGCGCATAACCGCCCCGATCGGAAACGAAGTGATAACGCTTGTAAAAGACACTTCGCTGGCCCGGGTGATAGCAGTGCAGGAAATGCTCATGCAGGCCACGCGCTATACGGCCTACGGGCTCATCTGGCCCCTGTTTTACTCGCTGGTTTTCTATCTCGCCGCGACGGCGGTGCTGACGCTTGTTTTCGGCCGTTTGGAGAGGAGGATCGCCTATGCTTCGGGTGAGTAAGCTGTGCAAATCCTTCGGCGGGGTAAAAGCCTTGGACGACGTGAGTTTTGATTTGGAAAAGGGAGAAACGCTGGCCGTCATCGGGCCTTCGGGCGGGGGGAAATCGACCCTGCTCCGGGTGCTCAACGGGCTTGAGGCGCCCGATGGGGGCAGCATAGAATTTACAGATCGAGAAACCGGCCAAAAAAAGGGCACATTCGGGCTCGTATTTCAGGAATACAACCTGTTCCCGCAATATACCGTTTTGGGAAACCTCACCCTCGCCCCGCGGCTTTTGGGCAAAAATTATTCCCAAGCCGGCGAAATACTGGAAAAATTGGGATTGTCCGAAAAAAAAGACAATTACCCATCGCAGCTCTCCGGCGGGCAGAAGCAGAGAACGGCCATAGCGCGCGCGCTGATGCTGAAGCCGGACATATTGTGCTTCGATGAGCCCACTTCCGCCCTCGACCCCAAACTGACCGAGGAAATCGTGAATATCATAAACCGCATGAAAGGCGAACAGACCATAATAATCGTGACCCACGACATGGAGGTCATGCGCGGCACAGCGGACAAAACGGCGGTTATGGACAACGGAAAACTGAAATACCAATAATTGTCAAATTGCCAAAAAAGTTAGGAGAATTTGCAAATGAAATTCGAAAATGTCAAAATTCCATGCGTTTTGATTGTTTTGTTGTGTCTTTTAGCGTTTGTTTCGTGCGCCGGCAATCAAAACGACGAAATTCAGCCCCAAAACACATACGACGATAAAGGTCAGGACGAGCAGTCAGCTGAACCGGCTACGGAGGCCGAAAAAGTTTTTCCGCACGAAATCCTGGATTTGGGCGGGTATGTTTTCAGAGTTTTGGCCGCGGAGGACGACAAAGGAAACGGCCTGTATTACGAGGACCTTGAAATCACCGAGGCCAACGGGGAGGCGTATAACGACGCCCTGTATATGCGCAACCTCAAAATCGAGGAACAATTCGGCGTGAGTTTCAAGAGCGTAAACAAAGGGGACATAGCGGGCGACGTCAAAAAAACCGTCAACGCCGGCACGGACGAATATGACTTCGTGCTTCCGCGGCTCCATACGGCGTGGAATTTGATCCCTTACTGCTCCGATTTGATGGAGTTGAAAAATCTTTCCCTTGCCGAATCATGGTATGACCAAAACTGCGTGGAAAATCTCTCAGTCGCCCACAAGCTCTATACCGTCACGGGCAGCGCCTTCACAAAGCACTACGACGGCATTATGCTGCTGCTTTTCAATAAGCAGATACTGCAGGATAACGCGCTCTTGGACCCGTATGCAAAAGTCAGGGACGGAAAATGGACGCTTGACGCCATGGGCGAAATGGTGAAAAGCGTCACGAGGGATTTAAACGGCGACGGCGTCATGGACAGGTACGATTTATGGGGCTACGCCCAGCAGGGCGATATAATCGGAGGGATAATAAACGGCGCGGGCCTGAAATACATGCACAAAAATAAAGACGATATCCCGTACACGATGGCCAACGCGGAAAGAATGAATATGGCCATAGACAAGTTTTTGTCATTCTACAGGGATTATTCATGGGATACGAGCCGCGAAGCCAACAATGCGCATCTGAGCGCGTTTTGGCTGTTTCCCGACGGCAAGGCGCTGTTCAACGGCATAATGCTGCATTACATCCAATGGCAGTACCGCAGCGTCGAGCACGATTTCGGCATAATTCCGATACCGAAGTTAGACGAGGTCCAGGAAAGGTATTACGCCTCGACCAACGCCTATCATACATACTGCTATATGATGCCCAAAACCGTCGCCGACCCTGAAATAACGGCGTATATATTCGAGGCTATGGGGTTTTACGGGGAAAAGATAATAAAGCCCGCGTATTACGACATATGCCTCACGCGAAAATATACCCGCGACGACGAATCAAACGAAATGCTCGACATTATTTTCAATTCCACGGTCTATGACCTGGGGCTTTACGCCAATTTCGGCAATATATCCGGCAGCGTCGAGTCGCTCATACAAAAAGGCGAAAACACCTATGTGTCCTCATATGAGAAAATAGAGTCGAAAATATCGGCGGCTATTGAAAAATTCGTGGAAAGCATAGAATAAGGCCGCCGCTAAAACTCGAATTGCAGCTGCTCGTCCGCGGGGGACAGGCTCAGCTTTTTTATGACGCTGAAAAGCTCCAGGCTTTTACAGAAGTCGTAGAGCCGTCCCCTGTCGGGCTCTCTTCTTTTTTGGAACACTTCGGGTTTCAGCGGGGCGCTGCGGCATATTTCGGCGAGTTCGCGGCTGAGAAAGGCGTCTTCTCTGCCTTCGAGCAGCTTTTTTTTTGCGGCGGGCAAAAGCTTCAGGGCGCCGGCGTCCAAATTTTTGTAGAGCGCCTCAAGCGATCCGTTTTCCGCAATAAGCCGGAGCGCCCCCTTTTCGCCGATCCCGGCGACCCCGGGTATCTCGTCGGAGGGGTCCCCCATCAGCGCCTTTACGTCTATGAGCTGACGGGGCTCCAGCCCGTACTGCTCCCGGATTTTCTGCGGGTCGTATTTCGTGAGTTCGGCATTTGAGTTATACAGCACAAAAACCCCGTCCGAAATCAATTGAAAACAATCCCTGTCCCCGGTTATGATATATGCGGCAGTATCCCCGTCTTCGATATTTTCCGCTTTTTCTGCTATGGTGCCGAGTATGTCGTCCGCTTCCCAGCCCGCTTCCTCCGCCACCGCAAAACCGAATATCCGGCACGCTTCCTTTACATACGGCAGCTGTTCGGCGAGCTCTTCGGGCATGCCTTTCCGGCTCGCCTTATACCCCGGATACCGCAGGTGGCGGAATGTGGGTTCGGGCAGGTCGAAGGCGGCTGCCGCGAAATCCGGCGAAAAGGCGGCGGTGTATCTGATGAGTTTGTTGACAAAGCCCAAAACCGCGTTTGTGTGCAGCCCCCCGCTCGAGCTCAGCTGCGGCATTCCGTAATATTCCCGGTTTATCAGGCTGTTGCCGTCGATGGCGAGCATCACGGATTTTTTCGTATCCATAAGTTTCTCCTAATCCAGATAGGCGATCAGTATTTTGTCCAAGCATTTTTCCCAGCTCTTCATCTTCTTTTCCACGCTTGAGGCTATGGTGTTCTTTTTGTCCGAGATCAGAATCCTCCATTCCAAATGCGGCATGTCCAAGGGGACCACATATTCCATCCCGAAGTTGTAGCTTATGCCCTCGCGTATTATATCGATCATCTCCGCGCTCTCTTCGTCGCGCGCGTATTTCGTCTTCAGCGCCACTTCATAAAACGCCGGGACGACGCTCTTTCGGCTCTCTGAGGACATGGCCTCCATGATCGCCCCGACTTTTTCCAAATTTTGCACGGTGACGGGAGTGCAAAACATCGTGTATCCGTTTTGCGGCATCGTCCTGTAGCTTGGCTGGCCGGCGTCCAATTTCGGGAATGGCAGTATGCCGAAATCGAACTCGTAGCTCCTCATTTCGGCGGCGTTGCCCAAATATTCCGCAATTATCAGCGCGCGTTCGTTCTCGAATATCGGGCGGTACATGCTGTAAATGTCGGTGGCGGTGGGCTGCAGGGTCCCGGCAAATGTGGAGACGGTCTCCCTGGTGAATTCATACAGCCTCAAAAAGGCGCTCGCGAATTTCTCCTCCCGGAGTTTGTACACGGGTATCCCGTCCTCGCCTTTCGCAGTCACGGGGACGTCGAAGGAGACCACATAGGCGTCGACCTGGTTGTGCGTGTCGGTCACGTACCCGTATAAATCGTTTTCATCGAATTTGCCGTTGTTGTCCAGATCCATCGACACGTTTTTTGTTATCTCCGCCATTTTGTCCAATGTCCAGTTCCCGGACCTGACTATCGCGTAGGGGTCTTCAAAGGCGTAGGCCTGCCACATCCTTTTGTTGAAGAAGAGCACGTTCGCCGCGTTTATGGTCGAAAGCGCGAAATCCCCCGTCACGAAAAACATCCTGCCGTTGACCGTCATCTCGCTGACAAATTCCCCGTTCCACCACGGCTTCGCGAAATCCATGTACGGGACGTCCCTCCAGTTGTTCAAAAAATTGCCCGAGGTGGTGAGCTCGACTATATACGCCGCGTATCCGCCGATTATCTCATACTCGTCGTCGCCCGCGGAAACCGTGTTGCGCACGCGTTTTAAAAATTCGTCCTTGTGGTCCCAGGCGCCCCTCACGGAGATCATGTTGAATTGCACGTTGAATCTCTCCTCGACTGCCATGTTGCGTTTGTACACCGCGTCGTTGAGCACTTCGCCGTTCTGGGCTTCGGCGTACATTTCGGCGGTCCATATCCCGTAATCCCTGTGCAAAATATTGACGGCCTCGCCGCCGAAATTGAGCTCCGGCACGTCGTCTGAGAGCTGTTCGGGCGCCTCGTCCGATGTTTTTTGGTTTTCGTTTTCACCGTCTGCAACCTGGTCTTTTGATTCCTGGGTTTTGTCGGGAGCGCACGAAAAAAGAAGAATCAAAAAGATAAAAAGCGACAGCGCGAATAAATTTCTTTTCATTATAGTAGAGCACCTTTCCAAAAATTTAATTTAATTGTTGTCCGCCATGTTTTCCAGCATGATGCCGAGCAGTTCCTTGTCCACTTTGAAGCCGTCCATATCGGTATAGACCGCCCCCGGCCTGCCGTGGCTGACAATCCCGAAAGAACCCTCGAAATTCCACATCGAGTATCCCCAGCGGTTTTCCTTGAATACGGCCATCAGATCTCCGAGCCAGCGCAGCGCGATATCGTTTTGTATTTTATTGAAACATCCGAATTCGCCTATATGCACTTCGACGCCTTTTTTTTCGACCTCGAGCCAGGGTTTGTAATATCTGCGAAGCGCCTCTTTGTCCCAGTTCTCGCCCCAGCTCTCCCCGGGATATACGGGAGAAGGCCAGTCTTCTTCCTTTATGCCGCACCAGGTGGCTTTGTAGTGGCTGATGCCGAAGGGCGCGTATCCCCTGCCGCTGTGTATGACGCCGGCGTCGGCGAGTTCCGGTATTGCAATCCCGCCGCCGCCGATCCCGTCGAGCACGATCTCGCGTTCCGGGTCAATTTCGCGTATCGCCCCTATCGCGCGGCGCATCACATATTCGTGGGCTTCTCTTGTGAAGCCGTAGTCCCCGACATTCGGCGGCTCATTGAGCAAATCGAAGCTCAGCTCGCTCGAGGGGACCCCCTTGTATTTTTTCGCGAAATATTCCCAAAGGAAAACAAAGCCCTGCTGCGCCTCTTCGTCGGTCCACAAATTGTGCTTTTCCCTGTGGTTCGCATTTATGCAGTATCCGGGGGCCCTGTGCAAATTCAGGCACATATGAAGTTTTCTTTTTCTGCATTCCGAAAAATACAGGTCGATCTCCTCAAAAACTTTTTCGTCGGGGTGAAAATAGTCGAAGTCCTTCGTCCAGAAGTTGTAATCCGTGGGAATCCGTATAAAATTGAAGCCTTTCTTCGCTATGAAATCGAGCTGCCTTTCGTCGGCTTTTTCCGGTTTTTGGCCGTGATGCGAGAACATCCACAGCATATTGAACCCGTATTTTTTCATAAATTTCAAATCCGCCTTTTCGTTATATTTTTTTTCACCTCTATTTTACCACAAAAAATCCAATATGTAAACATATAATAAAAATTAATATATAGTTCAAGAATTATCCGAAAATATTATATATACTATATATATCGCACGGCGTAAATTGATAAACTTAAGGAAAAAATATGGCGAATTACGAACACTACAAAATATTCTGCAAAATTGTCGAATGCCGCAGCATATCCAAGGCCGCCGGCCAGCTGTACGTCTCGCAGCCCGCAGTCAGCTTAGCCGTGAAGCAGCTTGAGGACAGCCTCGGCGCGAAACTGTTTTTCAGGACGCAGAAAGGCGTCACCCTGACCACCGAAGGGGCCACGCTCTACAGCTACGTAAAACAGGGCTGCGCTTTGATCGGGGCGGGCGAGGAAAAACTCAAGGAACTCGGAAATCTCCGGGCGGGCGAAATCAACATCGGAGCGAGCGAAATGACACTGAGGTTTTTTTTGCTGCCCCTGATCGAAAAATTCCACAAAAATTTCCCCCGGGTGAAAATAAAAATCACAAACGCCCCCACCCCCGAAACACTGCAGCACCTCAAAGAGGGGCTCATAGATTTCGGAGTGGTTTCGGAGCCCGTGAATCCGGATTGTTCCGGAGTCAGTTTCAAAAGCGTAAAATCGGTGAGGGAAATCCTCGTGGCGGGCGAAAACTTCAAAGAGCTCCGAAAAAAGCAGAAAGTTCCCGCCGGGGACCTGCGGAAATACCCCTTCATCATGCTCGAAAAAGGCACAAGCACCAGGTCCTGCATAGAAACCTACTTCGCGGACAACGGCGTGGAGATAACCCCGGAAATAGAGCTCGCGGCGAGCGATCTGGTGGTCGAGTTCATAAAGCGGGGCATGGGCATAGGGTTTATCCTGGAGGATTTTGTGAGGGAGGAACTGGCAGAGGGGGTCTTGTTCAAAATCGACCTGAACCCCGAATTTCCCCCCAGGCGCTTTTGCGTGGCCTCACATTCGCATATCCCCCTCACCTCCGCCGCCAAAAAGCTGCTGGAATACAACGAAACCGAAATATCCAATCAATAATTCAATAATACTGATACTTTACAGAAAGCGAGGAAATTTGAGGCCATGGAAACAAAAAAAACCATAAACATAGCGGTGGTCGGCACCGGATTCATGGGCAAAACCCACAGTTATTCCGTCAAAAACCTGCCGTTTTTTTACGGTGAGCTGCCCTTTGAAGCGGTGCTGCACACGATTTGCTCGAGGGATCAAAAAAAAGGCGAAAAAATCAAAAACGAATGGGGCTTTTTATACTCCGAAACCGATGAAAAAAAAATACTCGAAAACCCCGAAATCGACGTGGTGGATATCTGTACCCCCAATATTTCGCATTTTGAGCTTCTGATAAAAGCGCTCGGGGCGGGCAAGCACATATACTGCGAAAAGCCGCTCGTCATATCCGGCGCCCAGGCAAAAGAAGTGATAAAAAAATTGGAGGAAACAAACAAAGACAAAAAGCTCTTGTGCGGCATGGTGTTCCACAACAGATTCTCGCCCGCCGTCCTGAGGGCAAAACAGCTGATCGAAGAAGGCAGATTGGGCAGTATCATATCATTTCGGGTCGCCTACCGGCACAATTCGAATCTCGATCAGAACAAAAAAGCGGGCTGGAAGCAAACCGCGGAAAGCGGAGGAGGGGTGCTCTTCGACCTCGGCTCGCACGCAATCGACATGGCGCGGTTTTTGTGCGGCGAAATCGAATCGCTCTCGGGCAAATCGCAGATATATTTCCCCGTCAGGAAAGGTATAGACGGCGAAAACTGGCATACGGACGCCGACGAGGCTTTCTATATCACCGCGAAACTGCCAAATGGCGCAATCGGCACAATCGAAGCCACCAAACTCGCCTGCGGCACGAATTCCGATTTGTCAGTTGAGATATACGGGGAAGTTGGAGCGCTTCGATATTCTCTGATGCAGCCCAATTTTTTGGAATTTTACGACGAATCAAGACCCGGCGGCGACTATGGCGGCGAGCGCGGGTTTACATCGATAGAGTGCGTCCAGAGATACCCGAAGCCGGGCGACAGTTTCCCGGGACCCAAATCCCCCGTGGGCTGGCTCAGGCTCCATATGCACAGCGTATATATGTATTTAAACGGAATATATGAGCGGGAGCTCTCAAAATTTTCGCCGGACTTTTACGACGGGGCCGCAGTGCAAAAAATCATGGAAAAGGCTTTCTTGTCGGATCAGAGCGGCAGGTGGGAAGAGATCAATTGAAAGTCTGTTGTTTTACGGGGCACAGGCCCAAATCGCTGCCCTGGGGCCGCGACGAAGGGGACATCCGCTGCGCCGCGCTCAAATCAAAGATAAGATTCACACTCGAAAATCTGATTGTGGAAAACGGATACGGGAAGTTCATATCCGGCATGGCGATGGGCGCGGATATCATCTGCTCGGAGGTGGTGCTTTCGCTCAAGACTCTATACCCGCAGATTCAATTGGAATGCGCAGTGCCGAATTACGCCTTCGCGGAAAGTTTCCGCGACGATGAGCAAAAAAAATTCGAAAGCGTCCTCTCCAGAGCGGACATTGTGACATATGTGAGCCCCGGCGCAATTTACAGCAAACGCGATTTGATGCTGCGCAACATATACATGGTTGACTCCGCTGATCTCGTGGTGGCGGTATATACCCAAGGCCAGAGCGGGGGCACCAAAAACACGCTCGATTACGCGAGGCGCAAAAACAGGGAAATCGTGATTATACAGCCATAAACGAAGGGGGGCACACATATTATGGAAGCGGCGCAAGCCGAAATTTTGATCGGGCAGGCCGAAGAGGCGCTCTTGCCGCAATTCTCGAAAATAGACAAAACCGCGTTGTTGAACCAGAAAAAAGTTCTGGAAGCCTTTTGGGAACACAAAATCTCGGAGGCGCACTTCAACCCCAGCACCGGCTACGGCTATAACGACCGCGGCAGGGAGGCGCTCGATTCGGTGTGGGCCCGGGTTTTTGAGAGCGAGGCGGCTTTTGTGCGTCCGCACATCGTTTCCGGCACCCACGCGATCACCATAGGGCTTTTCGGGCTGCTGCGCCCGGGGGATTGTATGCTTTCAGTTACGGGCACGCCGTATGACACGCTGATAGGGGTGATAGGCCCAAACGGCAAAAAGGACGCCGGTTCGCTTGCCGATTTCGGGATAAAATACAGACAGACGGAGCAAAAAAACGATTATTTCGATTTTGACGCGATTTCAAGAGTTCTACAGCTTGACAAATCCGTAAAATTGGTGTACGCGCAAAAATCGAGAGGGTATAAGGACAGGGCGGCGGTGAGCTCATCGGGCATAGGGGAGCTCGTCAGATTCGTGAAATCCATCAATTCCGATATATACGTGGCAGTGGACAATTGCTACGGGGAGTTCGTCGAAGCGCATGAGCCCGCGTATTACGGCGCGGATATGATTATGGGTTCCCTCATAAAAAATCCGGGCGGCGGCATAGCGCAGTGCGGCGGGTATATCGCAGGCACAAAAAAAGCGGTAGGGCTCGCCGCGCACAGGCTCACCGCCCCCCTTGTGGGAACTGAGGCCGGGGCCTCGCTGGGGCAGGGGGCGAATATATACAAAGGCCTGTTTTTCGCGCCGCACGTGGTGGCGCAGAGTCTGAAGACGGCCTGCCTCGCCTCGTATGTCTACGAAAATTTGGGATATGAGACAAGCCCGAAATACGAAAGCGCGCGCTATGATATCATCCAGTCGGTAAAATTTTTGAGCGAAGAAAAGCTCGTGAATTTTGTCAGGGGCATACAATCCGGTTCCGCCGTGGATTCGCACGCCTTTCCCGAGGCGTCGGAAATGCCGGGCTACGCCGACAAAATCATAATGGCGTCGGGGAGTTTCACTCAGGGCTCGTCAATTGAAATATCGGCCGACGCGCCCGTAAGGCCTCCGTACACCGCCTATATGCAGGGAGCGCTCACATACGAATCTGGCAGAATCTGCCTGTCAAAAGCATTGGAAAAAGAGCCCGCGCGGGCGTGATTTGTGCATGTTGCACAAAACAAATAACTGTTTTTGATTATTGATATACATATTTCACAAAGTTAAAAAAGTTTTAAAAAACCCCTTGACAATTATGCGGCATTTGTGATACAATAAGAAAGCTGTCCAAAACGGGGGCGGCGAAACCGAACTTTGAAAATTGAACAACGAACCAAAATGGAAAGGTGGAAGCGAAACGAATTTATATTCAAAAGCTTCCGACAAAATTCCAAACAGGTAACTTTACACAAAAAAAGCGCAAGCGAGAGCTTGAAAAGAGAATTGAACTCTGACGAGATTAAAGTGGTTATGGCAGCTTGTTTTATACAGGCTGAAGTAATACAATTTTTCAGAGAGTTTGATCCTGGCTCAGGATGAACGCTGGCGGCGTGCATAACACATTCAAGTCGAACGGGTGCGGCCCCTTCGGGGGCCGCATTAGTGGCGGACGGGCGAGTAATGCGCGAGCAACCTGCCCCAGACAGTGGAATAACGATGGGAAACTATCGCTAATACCGCATAAAGCAGCGAGACGGCATCGTCATGCTGCCAAAGGGGAAACCCGGTCAGGGATGGGCTCGCGTCCGATTAGGCAGTTGGTGAGGTAACGGCTCACCAAACCGACGATTGGTAACCGGACTGAGAGGTCGAACGGTCGCATTGGAACTGAGACACGGTCCAGACTCCTACGGGGGGCAGCAGTGGGGAATATTGGGCAATGGACGAAAGTCTGACCCAGCGACGCCGCGTGAAGGAAGAAGGTCTTCGGATTGTAAACTTATGTCAGGGGGGAAGAAAGCAATGACGGTA
>WQXD01000061.1 GCA_009785015.1 Oscillospiraceae bacterium
CGATGATGTTTTCGCCGCTCTTAAGAAAATATGAGATGTGCGGCTTTTGGCCCATCGACAAAAGCAGCCTGCCGTTCATGCGGGCGGCGGCGGCCGTCCACTTTTCGAGCGTCTTTTTGCCGTAGGGCTTGCCCAGCACGCCCGCATATATGATTATCGATTTTTGGTCCTTGTTTTCAATCGAGTCGATCAGCTCGGCGCAGGCGCTGTTTCTGATCAGCGCGATGTCCACCAAATTCGCCAGAGGTTTCGGCACGTCGCCGAAGCGGTCGAGCAGCTCATCCAATAAATCCTCGGCGTCCTCCTTGTTTTCCACGGCGGCTATCCTTTTGTATATCCCGATCCTGATCAGTTCGCTCTCTATATACCTGTTCGGGATAAAAGCGTCGACCGCTATGTCGATCAAGCATTCCGTGGCTTCGGGCTCATAATCCGGCCTTTTTTGAAACAGGGCCTCGCGCGCTTCTTCGTTTTCGCCGAACTCTTCGTCGAATTCCGCGACGGCGCTTTCGTAATCCTCTTCGGATACGCCGTATTTCTGCATCAATTTTAACTTTTTCTTTTCTTCGGCCACCGCTTTTTCGAGGATTTTCACATACAGATCGTAACCCACCGAATCCATCTGGCCGTGCTGCTCGGCGCCCAGCAGATTTCCCGCGCCGCGGATTTCGAGGTCCCGCATCGCGATCTTGAAGCCCGAGCCGAATTCGGTGTATTCGCGTATCGCAGTGAGCCGCTTCGTCGAAACTTCGGACAGCACTTTGTGTTTCGGATATGTGAAATAGGCGTAGGCGCGCCGGTTCGAGCGGCCCACCCTGCCCCTGATCTGGTGCAGCTGGGCCAGGCCGAGCCTGTCTGCGTCCTCGACGATTAAAGTGTTCGCGTCGGGTATGTCTATGCCCGATTCGATTATGGTGGTGCAGACCAAAACGTCGATCTCGGCGTCGAGCATACTGCGCCAGACCCTTGAAAGCGAGCCTTCGTCCATCTGGCCGTGGGCCACGCCGATCTTTATATCCCCGCCGCAGATTTCGCCGAGCCGCACCGCTTTCTGCTCTATCGTCTCGACCCGGTTGTGCAGATAGAACACCTGCCCCCCGCGCCGGATTTCGTTTTTTACCGCGTCGGCGATCACGTTCTCGTCGTACTCGAATATATATGTCTGCACCGGGACGCGGTCGTGCGGGGCCTCCTCTATGACCGACATGTCCCTTATGCCCGAGAGCGCCATGTTCATGGTCCTGGGTATGGGCGTGGCGGTCAGCGTCAGCACGTCGATGTTTTCGGCGAGCTGCTTCAGTTTTTCCTTGTGCGCCACGCCGAAGCGCTGTTCCTCGTCGATGATCAAAAGCCCGAGGTCTTTAAATTGTATATCTTTTTGAATTATCCTGTGGGTGCCGATGATTATGTCCACGGCGCCCGCCTTCAGTTTTTTTACGACTGCTTCCTGTTCTTTTTTCGACTTGAACCTCGACAAAAAATCCACCCTCACCGGAAATTCGCGGAAGCGCGAGAGTATCGTCTGGTAGTGCTGCCAGGCGAGTATCGTGGTGGGAACCAATATCGCCGCCTGTTTGGACTCCGAAACGCACTTGAAAACCGCGCGCAGCGCGACCTCGGTTTTGCCGAAGCCCACATCGCCGCAAAGCAGCCTGTCCATGGGAACGGGCAGCATCATGTCCTCTTTGATCTGCTGGGCGCAGAGCAGCTGGTCGTCGGTCTCCGCATACTCGAAAAGCGACTCGAAATCCTTCTGCCACTCGAGATCCTCGCCGAAAGCGTGGCCTTTTTTGCTCTGTCTCACGGCGTAGAGCTTTATGAGCTGCCTTGCTATGTCGCGCGCGGCGGATTTCGCCCTTGTTTTGGCTTTGGTCCACGCGGGCCCGCCCATTTTCGAGAGTTTGACCGCGCCCTCTTCGCTTCCCGCGCCGATATATTTTGAAACCAGATCCAACTGATTGCACGGCACAAACAAAATATCGCTGCCCAGATACTGGATTTTTATGTAATCCTTCTGTACCCCGCCCGAAACGGTGAGCCGCTCTATGCCCAAAAACCTGCCTATGCCGTAATTGTTGTGCACCACGTAGTCCCCCACCGACAAATCGGTGTAGGCCATCAGTTTCTGCCGGGCGGTTTTCGCGTATTTGCCCGGCGCCTCGTTTTGCCCCCCCCGCCGTTTCGGGGTCTGCGCGCGCGTTTCCGCGTGGCTTTCGTTGATAAGGGCGAACTTCTGCTTCGGCAGCTCAAAGCCCTGCAGGTCAAAGGGCATATTCTGGCCTGCGGAGCCGGCTTTGCTCACGCGCGGGGTCTTGATGATCGCGGCGTACCCGGGGGGCAGGTTTTCCATTTCGCTGTATTTGCCCGCCAGGGCCGCGGGGTCGTCTATTATGATGTATTTGATTTCGAAATCCTCGAGATAGTCCGCGAAACTTTTGATCCCCGCGTCGGAATCCAGCAAAACCGCGGCCCTGTATCCGGAGGAGGAATACCGCTCCAGATCGTCGCTCAGCGCGGCGAAACCCTCCGACAGGCGCGGAGGCTGCCTTGTGGTAAACGAATACAAACCGGAGAGCCTGACCCCGTCCATTCCCGAGACAAAAGCGTCGCACAAGATCGTTTTGAACCTGAGCCGCATAGTGTGGAAATCCTCCAGGGAGGCGTAGTATTCGGCGTTTTTGCCGTCGATATAGCCCTTCTCGATCAAATCGACCACGGTTTCGGCCATGATTTGCTCGAAGATTTTTTGTTTTTCGTCAACTTTGGCGGATTCATATACAAACAGGGCGGCAGAGTCCGGGGCGAAGTAATCGAGCAGGCATTCTTTTTGTTCAAGCCCGTAAACCAAAGAGATAAACTTGTCCCTGGAGCCCACCTCTTCGCCGCTTTTCAGCGAGTCGATTTCAAAATACAGCCGGTCGGAGACCGTCTGATCCAAGTTTTTGTTTTTTGCCAATTTTTCCAAAACGGCGGCGCAGTCCTGTCTCGACTGCCCGTCAAACACGATTTCCGAGGCGGGGATGACCGTAAATTCCGTTATGTTTTCCATTCTCCGCTGGGTGAGCGGGTCGAAAATGCCCATCGCGTCGATCTCGTCCCCGAAAAGCTCCAGGCGCACCGGATAATTTTCGGAGGGCGAAAATATATCTATGATGCCGCCCCTGACCGAGAATTTCGCGGGTTCCTCGACTATTTCAGCCCTTTTATATCCCGCCGCCACAAGGCGGACCAAAAAGGCGTCCAGATCTTTTATGCTCCCGCCCAATTTCAGCTCGGTCGAATAATCGATGAGTTTTTCACCGGGCATGGTGTACTGCAGCATGGCGTCGGGGGTGGTTATGACTACGTCAAAATCCCCGTTTATCACTTTGGACAAAATTTTCATCCTCTCGTGCTCAAACGGATTGTTTATGTTGTTCATGCCCATAAAGATAAAATCTTTTTTCGGATACACGTAGACCCCGCCGAAAAAGTTGAGCATTGAGTCCCGCAGCTTGGCGGCGGTCTTTTCATCGCCCGCCACAATCAGCGCCTTCCGGTCCAGATCGCGGCAGACGGCCGCCGTGAAGGTTTCAAGGCTCCCCTCGCACAGCCCGGAAACCACCATGGGCAGCAGCTCCTTTTCGAACTTTGGCTTTTTTAGCTCATATATGAGATTCTTGTATTCCTTGTCGCTTTTTATCGCCGAAATCAACAGGTCCGTGAAAATCCCCCCTTTACCAAAGCCACACAAGCTGCCGGTTTTGCAGATTCTCCGGTATGTCAAATTCGGCGCCGCCGTCTGTTTTGGTATATCCGGCAGCGGCGGATTCGAGCACTCTGCCGTCCCCCGAGACGTTTTGATAACACAGGGCGCCCCCGTCGGGAAGCCCGGCTCCGGGAAGGGTCAGCCTGCCCGCTGACGAGTACAGCCAAAAGCCGCCCTTGCAGCCTTCGGGGAGCCTTTCGGGGTGCACCGGGGCAAACGAAATGTCCGCCATATCCCCGCAGAACTCATACCTTGCGCCGTTTATCGTGATTTTCGATGTTTTGTATCCGGTGAATGCCATAAGCCTTCCGCTCTCATCCAAACGCCAGAACACAAAGCCTTCGCCCGCATAGCTGATTGTATCGCCGCCCACAATCTGCCCTTCGAAGTTTAATTCCATCGAAGGCAGCTCTCTGCCCTCCAGCGCTTTCGCGTCTCTTTCTTTGTTGCGGAAGAATCCTCCCTCCCAGTTCTCCGCTATATCGCGGGTATGCACCGAGGCCGATTTTGCCCCGTTTGCGAACTGCGCGAAATAATACGGGCCCTTGCGCGCCAGATAGTCGGGATCCCCCTCTTTCAATACCCCGAGTTTGTGCAATATGTCGGTAAAAGCCGATATATCCTCTCCGGTCGATTTCGACTGGTCGTCGCGCAGCCGGCAGCCCATATAGCATAACTTGCCCCTGCCGGCCTCTTTTATCGAGCCCACGATCTTCTTCCCGCCTCCGGGCGCCGTTATATACGCCGCGGGCGCGCTTGACTCGCACTTGATTTCGTACACCCTGTCCACGATAAAATCGGTGAGGACGGCCATAGAGGGAACTTTTGCAAATATTCCGGCAAACGATACCTCTCCGGTCGCCTCCCCGGAGAGAAGGGCGCCCTTTGCCTCAACGCCGAACAGCGCCTCCCACTCCGGGACGGCATGACCGTCGCTGCCGACCGGGAAAGCGGAGCTCCACAGTACAATGCCGCCCGATTCGGCGAATTCTCCGAGTTTTTTTATGAAAGATCCGCCGGCGAAGGGCTCGAAGGCCACAACCACCGCCCCGTATGAGGCATTGCCGGCATATACCCTGCCCGCTTCTATTCTCGCCTCGGATTCGAACTTGTCCGCCGTGATATAGTTGGCATACCCGTACTGCAGCGTCCATGAACCGAAGCGCTCATTGCAGTACAGCAAATCCTTCGGATAGATGATAAGCGTTTCGCAGATTCTCATCCTGCCCTCGTTTACCCAGGCGTTCTGCCCGCCGCCCGCGCCGTACGCGGCCGACAAAGCCGAAAAGCGCCGGCCGGCCTCGTTTGGAAATCCCCACGCCCCCCAGTAGCAGCACTCCAGCCGGTTCAGCGCGGCGAAACTCGCGCTCATCGCGCCTCCGTGATAATTGCGGTCAAACCAGCCGCACTCGCAGAAATCGTCTCCCCCGCCGGAATAATAGTCGTTCCAGCGGAAATAGTCGTAACACGCCGAAATCGCCTCGCGTATCGAGCTCGAATACACAAAATCGGGCGTATAGTCGTACATAGAGGCCCCGGCGTCCGACGCCGCCTGGAAATTCCCGTTTTTGTGGTACTTGTCGCAGGTGGGCGATTCCTGCCATGTGGCGTGGCCGAGGGTGCGCACGGCAAACCCATAGAGCTTTTCGCTGTATTTTCTCGCGTTGTCGATCAAATCGACCACGGTCTCCTGCAGCGTCTCGAAATATATTTTGCGCAGGCTGAAAGTTTTAAACAGAAGCTCGGGCGAGGTCCCCATGACGTGCTGTGACGTTTCGTGACCGCCGAAGCGGCCGTTTGTCATGTTGCAGCAGTAGACGAGCAGTTTGTCGAAATCGGCAAACAGGGGGTCTTTTTTCTCGAGCTGCCGCTCGAAGTTGTCGGTCATATACCGGGTGGTTATTTCGTTGGGGCCGAAGTGGGCGAAGTCCCAGTCGAACTGTATGTGCATCTCGTCCGAGTAAAATTCGCGGAACTGTATGCCGTATGAGTTGTAGCTGTCGATTATGCCGTTGATATAGCCCTGCGCTTCCGGGTGGAAATAGTCCATCTCGGGGGTGGCCATGTGCAGCACGGCCAAAACGCGGTTGCCGGCGTTTTTTGTGGAGCCCGCGATTTTTATATACGAGTTTTCGAAATTCTTCAGCGCCCCTGCCGGCGCCGTCTCCGAGATGAGCGTCTCATGGGTAAAATTGTCCTTTATTTCCGTTATCGAATCATAGGGCGCCGTGGCGTAGTCGGGGCCGCCGTCTTCCACCTCAAACGAAAACAGCCTGCAGGATACGAATTCGAGTTCGACCGGGCCCTTGTTGTTCGTCCATTTTTTTGGCATATAGCCGTAAAACGAAAACGAGCCGTCGGGTCTGAGCTCCCCTTCGAAGTACACCCGGTGGATCCCCCCGGTTTTATACTTTTCCAAAAAATCCCTGCCCAGGTCGAGCGGGTTTATGATGCTCGCCCCGATGCCCATGCCGCGTTTTTTGCATTCGTCGTGGATCGTTTTGGCGGCTTTTATGAATTCGGGGTGCGTAGGGCCGAGCTCCCGGGTATTGCCCCCGAAAAAATAGTCGTGGAAAAAAGTCACCCACGAAACATTTTGCGCCTGCAGCTTGTCCGCGTATTCGCAAAAAGATATTTCGCTTTCCGCATTGCCGAAATCCAATCCCTTCACGGGTCCCCTCGGGTCTTTCGCCACGGCGCGGAGCTGCTCGTCGGAAGTTATGACTATCGCCGCGCGCCTTACCGAGTGGAAGGCGGGCCCGTTGTCCGACAGATATACGCCGTTTTTGTTCATAGATATCCCTCCTTGAATTATGAATTATTTTGTATTGTTTTTATTCGACTTCGGCGAACGCGTCTATGGTTTTTTGCATTGCCGCTTCGATTTTGGCTTCGTTTTTCTCTATAAGGGAGGCGAAATTCCTGTCCCCTTTTGAAGCCGCGGCGTCGAACGTGCCCGGGAAGCTGCCCCAGTTGTACATCGACTGGTTTATGTCGTATATCCGGTTTTCGAGGATTATATCGAGCATGCGCACCGAAATCTCGTCGCGCAGGTATTTTGTGCCGATCGATATTTCATAATATGCGGGAATCACGATTTTTTTGCTCTCGGCGGAGAGCGCTTCGACGATCAGCCCGGTTTTTTCCAAATCCGGGTTTGTGGTCATAATGGCCAGACACGACGACCACAGCGTGGGCGTGCAGTATTTCGGCTGCGCTTCGTCGAATTTCGGAAATGGCAGCAGCGCGAAATCGCTTCCCATGTTTTTGTACAATCTCACGCAGGAGAGCACCTGCGCGCAAAACAGCGCCTTGTCGTTGACAAACATTTCTTCAGTGCGCAGATTCGGCGTGTCGGTGTATTCCCTGACCACCACCTCGCGCAAAAACAAAAAGTCGACCATGGCCTCATACGCCAAGGCAAACCGTTCTGTTTTGCACGCTATGTACGGCAGGTCGTTTTCGTCTTTTTTTATGACCGTTTCGTCGAAACCGGCGACGAGATACGTGTAGAGCCAGCTGCAGCAAGAAAGGCCGTACCTGTCGTCGGCGCCTTTTATGACGCCGTCGCCGTTGAGGTCGGCGGGGGCGGTTTTGGCGAGCTCGGTGAATTTATCGAATGTCCACTTGCCCTCATCCACGAGTTTATACAGCGAGTCCGCGCCGTCGATGCCGAGGTCTTCCGCCATTTTTTTGTTGTACATGAATACGGCGGCGTCATCTTTGTCCGAGAGCGTAAAGTCCGAGCATGTGAAAAACAATCTGCCCGCCATCGAAAAATAGTGGCTCACGGAGTTGTTCCACCACGGTTTTTCGAAATTCAGGTACGGGACTTTGTGCAAGTCCACAAAAAATCCGCTCGCCGCCAGCGAAGGGGCGGAATTCGTCTGCGGCGAAACCAGATCGTAATCGTCCAAGCCCGCGTTTACGCTGTTTTTCACCGTTGAGGCCACTTTATCGCCGGACACCTGCGTCTCTTTTATGACAAAGTTATATTTCGCCTCCATATTCCTGTTTCTCTTGTAGATCGCTTCGTTCACCACGGGGTCGTTGAGGGCGGTTCCCACCAGATCGATCGATTCGATATCCATGTCCAAATCGACGATCGCCCACCACATCGCCTCCTGGTTTATGTTCAGTATCCGAAATTCCGCGCCGCCGTAGTCGGCGTCCGGCAGCCCGGGGTCAAAGAAATCCTCCGCCAAAATCTCCGCATTGTCCCCGGATGCCAAAGCGTCGCCGCCGGTTTGGCTTTCGGGGGCGGCCGTGTCTTTTGCGCAGGATGCAAATGCCGCAAAAACGCAAAATATCATGCCAAATACTGCGATTACAGAAATAATTTTCGTTTTTTTCATAAAAATCCTCCAAAACATATATATATTTACTTACAGTATTTTCTTCCGGTTTCGATCGCGTATGCTCTGTACAGCTGCTCAAAGAGCATGACCCTCGCCAGCCTGTGGGAAAAAGTCATGTCGGACAGCGAGAGCAGGTAATCCGCCGATTGTTTCACTTCGCCGGACAGCCCGTGAGAGGAGCCGACGATAAAATCCAGAGACTTTGAGTTTTCCGTTTTTTCGCAGTACAAAAGCGAGGCAAAAGCCTCGGAAGTCAATTTTTTGCCTTCGGGGCACAGCGCTATTTTAAACGCGCCGGCGCCCGCCTTGCCGAGAATTTTTTTCCCCTCCGCAAATAGACACGCGGCTATTTCCGACGCGTTCGGGTTTTGGGGGAGCGGCTCTTCCTTTATTTCGATATCCGCGATTTTAAATTCGCCGCTCAGCCTTTTCGCATATTCGTCAATGGTTTCCCGGTAATATTTTTCGCCGGCTTTTATGCCGCCCACGTATATTATATTTATCTTTCTCATCAATTCTCATGTGATTGACTTGGTTTTGACGCTTATCATTTTCGAGGGCGCGGACCGCGGCGCGACCCCCAGATACACCGTGCCCACGTTCAGCTTCGCTTCGAGGATGCTCGTTTTGGATTCCTTGACGGCGAGCTCCTTCGTGTTGTTTTCGCCGCTCAGATGGTACAGTATGATCTTTCTCGCGCCGTGCTGTATGAGATAGGGCAGAAGCTGCGCGCATTCTTTGTTTGACAGGTGCCCCTGCTTCGACTTTATCCTCTGTTTCACCTGGGCGGGATAGCTCGAATTTTTGAGCATTTCGGGGTCGTGGTTTGATTCTATATATACGATCCGGCACCCCCGCAGGCACTGTGCGATTTCATCCGAAATATGGCCTATATCGGTGGCGATCCCGATGGCCTTGCCCGATTTTCCGCCGGCGGGGCCGATTATATACCCCACGCTCGCCGCGCTGTCGTGCGGGGTGGAATAGCTCTCGACCTGCAGCTCCCCTATCGTGACTTTTTCGGAGGAGGATATGAAATTTATGACCTCGCCCAGGGCGTCCTTGTAATCCCCGCTCAGGTTGTCGAAGGACTCCCAGACCATATATACGGGGATTTTGTTTTTGCTTATCAGAACTTTCAGGGCGCTCACGTGGTCTATATGCTCATGCGTGATAAAAATCGCGCTTATATCCCGGATTGTCAGGTTGATTTGAGACAATAACTCCGTCATGGCCTTCGCTGAGCGGCCCGCGTCAAACAGGATATTGGTACCATTGCAGCCCGCGAATATGCAGTTGCCCGACGAGCCGGACGAGAGCGAGCAGGTCGTTATTGTCAGTTCCGCCATATATATGGTTTCCTTTACTTTTTTTCTTTAACCGCAATGCCCAGCTCTTCCAAGGCTTTCCCGTCGGCAAACGAGGGCGCGCCGCTCATGAGTTCCGAGGCGTTTTGCACCTTTGGGAACGCGATGACGTCGCGTATGTTTCCAAGCCCCAAAAGCAGGCACGTGAGCCGCTCGAGCCCGAAGGCCAGGCCGCCGTGCTGCGGGGCGCCGTATTTGTAGCTGTCCATCAAAAATCCGAAGCGCTCCTTGGCGGCCTCCTTGTCATAGCCCAAAAATTCCAATATGCGCCGCTGCATTTCGGGATTGCATATCCTTATGGAGCCGCCCCCCGCCTCCCAGCCGTTGATCACCAAATCATAGGCCCTCGCGTGGATTTTGCCGGGGTCGCTGTCCAAATATTTTTCAAACTCTTCGGGGTTGGGCTGGGTGAAGGGATGGTGTTTCGCGTGCCATCTGCCTTCGTCCTCGCTGTACTCGAACATCGGAAACTCGGTGACCCACAGGAGTTTGAACACATTTTTGGGGATCTTGTTTTTTCTTCTGGCGATCTCACAGCGCAGCGCCCCGAGGGAAACAGCCGTGATTTCGGGGTTCGGGTCGGAAATGATAAAAATCGTCTCGCCGGGCTGCAGGCGGAATAAATCGAATATTTTTTGGTTTTCCCGATCTGTCAGAAATTTCGAATAGGACGAAGCCGGAACTTCCGAGTTTTTGTACCACGCGAGCCCTTTCGCCCTGTATGTTTTGACGTATTCGGCGAGCGAATCTATTTCCTTCCGCGAAAAATCCCCGTCGATTTTTATGCCCTTGACCGCCCCGCCGCTTTTGGCCGCCTCGCCGAAAACGTTGAATGAACATTCCTTTACCGCCCCGGTCAGATCGACAAATTCGTATCCGTAGCGCAGATCCGGCTTGTCCGTGCCGTATTTTTCCATGCACTCGTCGTAGCTCATTCTGACAATTGGGGTCTCTATCCCGGCCCCCGCCAATGTGCCAAACAGGGTCTTCATGTAACCTTCGATGATTTCGAAGATTTCCTCCTCGTCCACAAAGCTCATCTCCAAATCGATCTGGCTGAATTCGGGCTGCCTGTCCGCTCTCAGGTCCTCGTCGCGGTAACATCTGGCTATCTGGAAATACCTGTCGAAGCCCGCCACCATCAATATCTGCTTGTATATCTGCGGGGACTGGGGCAGCACGTAGAATTTGCCGTTGTGGACGCGGCTGGGCACCAAGTAATCCCTCGCGCCTTCGGGGGTGGGCTTGATCAGGTTCGGGGTCTCTATGTCGATAAAGCCGTTGTCGTAGAAATATTCCCTCGTGAGCCTTTGGACATTGTGCCGGAAGATTATATTCGACGTCAAAAAAGGCCTGCGCAGGTCGAGATACCTGTACTTGAGCCTCAGCTCCTCGTTGACGTTCTGGTTGTCGTCGATTTCAAAGGGCGGAGTCACGGCCTCGCTGTATATGACTATGTCGGATACGTCGATTTCGATTTCGCCGGTTTTCTTGTCCTTGTTTGTATCCGCCCCGCGCGATTTGACAGTGCCGGAAGCCCCGATTACAAACTCGCTTTTCAGCTTCGCGGCCTTCTCAAACACGTCCCTGTCCGAATGCTCTCCCAGGGCGAGCTGTATGATTCCCGTCCTGTCCCGCAGGTCGACGAAAATGATCGACCCGAGGTTCCTCGATTTCTGCACCCAGCCCATGACGCAGACCGGCTCGCCTATGTTGCCGGCGGACAACTGTGTGCTGTAATGCGTTCTTTTCAAATCTTTCATTGTAGTGATGTACCTCTCCCGCTCTCAAAATATTTCTATATCATCCGATTTACCGCATACATATATGCCGTAATATCCCGCTTTTTGCAGGGCGTCCTTGTATTTGCCCATTTTTTTCGGCAGCTCATGCAAGGCTGCGTCGTACCGCTCCCTGAAACTGCCGGCGATTTTGTCGGCCTCAAAAAAATCGCCCTCATACAGCACCGCTATTTTGTTTTTTGTATCCGGAATTTGGAAACCGCTTTCCTTCAGCAGAATGAATATGCTCTCAAACCCGATCGAAAAACCGACTGCCGGTATTTTTTCATCCGAGAATTTGCCTATCAGATTGTCATAACGCCCGCCGCCCGCTATAGACCTTCCGAAATCCGCGCTTTCTATTTCGAATACGGTCCCGGTATAGTACCCCTGGCCTCTGACCAAGGATATGTCAAACTCGATTTCATATGAGCCGCCGGCCAATTTTTTCACCTCGGCGATTATTTTTTCAAGGCCGGCGACGCTTTCCCTCTCCCCCAGCATCGCCGTCAGATAATCGAGCGTCACGGGGCGTTTTCCAAGTACGGTCATCAGCCCCTCTATGCCGTTTCGGCAAAAACCCTTGTCTTCCAGTTCTTCTTTTAAGGCGTCTGTTCCGATCTTGTCGAGCTTGTCAAAACTGACGCACACGCCCGCTATGTCATTTTCCGAAAATCCCATGCCGAGCAGCATATCGCGAAGCAGACGCCTTTCGTTTATCCTCACTTTAAAATTTTTAAGGCCCAGATTTAAAAGCGCCTTCGCGGTGACATGGATCAGTTCTATCTCGCAGTTGAGGGACCGGGACCCCAGTATGTCGATATCGCACTGCACAAATTCCCGGTCGCGCCCCCTCTGCGGGCGTTCGGCCCTGTACGCCTTGTCTATCTGTATGCATTTGAACGGCGTGAACAGTTTATGCCGGTTGTTTGCGAAATACCTGCTCAGCGGCACAGTCAGATCATATCGCAGGCCCAGATCGGCGAGCTCTCCGTTTTCCTCTTTCAGCGCGTTTTCGAGTTTGTCGCCGCGCTTTAATATCTTAAACAGCAGATTCAAATTGTCGCCGCCGTCGCTGCCGCTCAGATTCTCGATATCCTCAAGCGCGGGGGTCATGATCCTTTCAAATCCGCAGCTTGCGTACGTCGTCAGAATCGAACTCTGCATATATTCCCTCAGCGCCGCCTCCGCGGGCAGATAGTCGTTTGTTCCTTTTACGGGCGTTTTTTTCATAAAATTATCACTCCTGTTTGTTTTTGGCGTATATGGGGTTTACATAGCCGCGCCAGTCCAGGTCTCCCCGCTCCACCGCGCAAATCAATATCTCCGCCATGGCGATGTTCGTGGCGGCGGGGATGTTGTGCATATCGCAGAGCCGCAGTATATCCGCCTGATCCCCGTCGTATCCTTTATCGTTTGAGGGGTCGCGGAAATACAGCAGGCAGTCTATTTCGTTGTAAGCGATCCTCGAAGCTATCTGCTGTTCCCCGCCTTCGCCTATAATCAGCTTGCCGATCTTCAGACCCGCGGCGTCCGCCACATATTTTCCCGTCGCCGCGGTCGCGCACAGAGTATGGTTTTTCAGTATGTTGTAATAGGCTATGCAAAACTGGGCCATCAGCTCCTGTTTTACTTCGTGGGCTATCAACGCTATCTCCATGACCAAAATTCCACCTATTATTTCATGTTATTTCATGTTTTTTTCTTTTTTAAAATACAGGCCGTCCGTTTTGAGCCCGTCGTATTTTTTGTCCAATATGACGTTGTGATCCAAAATACGGCCGATGATATCCTCGAAAGGCGCCCTGATTTTTTTCCCCTTTGCGTCATAGGCCGTTTTTCCCGCCTCCTGCAGGTCGCGGATATAGTTGTTTGCCGCAATCAGGCCAACAAGCCTTATTTTTGAGCGCTCGATTATGTCCACAATCCCGAAATGCACCCCTTTGGCCACGCCTTTCGGGTTGAAGCAGTTTATAACGAGCCTGACGCTCTCGCTTTTTACGCCGCATTCCGAAAGATAAAGAGCGATTTTTTCGGAGGAGCGTATGGAAGCGGCGGAATGCAAAGTCACAACCAATATGAGGTCCGATTTTTTTGCCAGAAGCTCGAAAAGCGCGAATTTCCCGGATGGGCAGTCGAAGATTATGAAATCATAGTCCTGCTTCGCCTTTCCGATAAATTCGCCGACCTCCTGCTCAAGGGGGACGCTCGGCTCCAATGACGGCGGGGATTTCAGAACGTGCACCGAGTAGTGCAGTTCCGTCTCTCCGCTTTGACTTTTCCGCTCTGCCTTTTTTTCATATACGGCTTCTTGTATATCCACTTTCCCCTGCGCCACATCGCAGAAATTGTACAGGGTGTCGTGCTCGCAGCCCATAAACAGATCGACGGAACCGGAAGAAGCGTCCAAGTCGATTATGAGCACCTTGTGTTTGCCCGCCGCGAGCCCCGCGGCCAAATTTACGGCGGCGGTGGATTTTCCCACGCCTCCTTTAAAAGACGTTATCATCACCGTTTTTCCCAATTTAAGAAAACGCCGCCTTTCCATAAATAGATTTCAAATACCCGCTACGTATAAATATATCATATTTTTGTGTGTTTGTCAATGAAAATAATAAAGAAAGTCCATTGACTTTCAAAAAATATTTTGATATAATACTGCTATTGGGATATCAAAACAAATTACGGGGGGCGATAATTATGATTGCCGAGCTGAATTTGCCGCACGGCAGCGTGCCCCTGCCCGCTTTTTTCCCCGACGGAACCCGCGGCACGGTCAAAAGCGCCGCGCCCTCCGATCTCGACGCCTGCAAGGTGACCGGGATTGTGGCAAATGCCTATCACCTCATGTCCACACCCGGCCAGTCGGCGGTGAAATCCTTGGGCGGCCTCAATAAATTTATCAACTGGAACCGCCCGATTCTGACCGATTCAGGCGGGTTTCAGGTGTTTTCGCTGATTGGGGAAAATGCGAAATTCGGCGAAATACAAGACGACCAAATCATATTCAGGCCGGAGAATTCCAGGGACAAAATCATACTCACCCCCGAAAAATGCATACGCGCGCAGTTTGACTACGGCTCAGACGTCATGATGTGCCTTGATTACTGCATTCATTCCGGCGCCCCCGCAGAACTCATAAAAAAAGCGGTCGAAATCACGATAAAATGGGCGAAACGCTGCAGGGCCGAATACGATAATATCATAAAAACAAGAAGCAAAAAAGCGGACGGCCGCCCCTTGATTTTCGGGATAATACAGGGCGCCGGCGACAAAACTATGCGAAAAGAATGCGCCGACGCCCTAATCGGCATAGGCTTCGACGGCTTCGCGTTCGGGGGCTGGCCCGCAGACGAACAAAACAACCTCGCCTGCGATATATTGGCCTACACCGCGCAGCTTATGCCGGACGGCCTGGTGAAATACGCGATGGGCGTAG
>WQXD01000062.1 GCA_009785015.1 Oscillospiraceae bacterium
CACGCGGATTTTACGTGATTCTACCGTGGTTTTGTGGGTGCTCGCGTGCCACCCTCTTTCAAAACGTGTAGCGAATGTGAACGCTTCGCGTTCACATGCAGCTCACGCCTATCGATCAAGGGCAAAGATACGCCATATTTTCGTTCATCAAATTCCATCTGCACAGCTCGATTAAATTTAAACGAGGGGCAATAATACATGGAAATTGTAAAAATTACCACAAAAGGGCAAATAACGATTCCGATTAGTATAAGGCGAAAACTAAATTTAAAAGACGGAGATAAAGTCGCTTTTATTGAAAAAGACGGTGAATATAAAATTGTAAATCCTACAAAACTGGCAATAGTGGAAGCACAAGAGGCTTTTTCCGGATTAGCCGATGAATTAGGATTAAAAAACGAAGATGATGTCATAAATCTATGCAAGCAAGTCAGAAGAGAGATGTGGGAGAAAAATAATGCGAATAATGGTTGATACTAATATCTTGCTTTCCACATTACTGGCGACAAAGATTTTTTTGAAATCAATATAGAACGTCCTGAAATTATTTCTCCTTTGGATTTTTGGGATAAATATTTGAAATAAACGCATATTCAGTTGCCCATATATTATCTATCTGTCTGCGGTATTTGGGCGCGAATACTCCACTCCCGGCATAGCCGAAGGTTTGCGCTCACAAAAAAGAGATTTGTGTTCACTGTGAACATAAACCTCTTTTACTGTTTGTAGTGATTGAGAAACTTTGATTGACGGTAGATAAATTTATTTTCAAAATTCGGTAGATAAAAAAATATATTTGTAGTATAATATTTTCAGAAACAAAAAGATTGTCAGGAGAATGTATGGAAAAAGTTTATACCTTGGAAGAAATAAAAAAGATTTTAGTCCCTGTATTTATGGTGAATGCAGTATATAAAGCTATACTGTTTGGCTCCTATGCCAAAGGTTCGGCAACTGGTAACAGCGATATTGATATTGTCATAGACAGCAACGGGGAATTATTGAATATACATTTTTACGGGTTGCTAGAGCAAATCATCGAAAAGCTGAATAAGAAAGTAGATTTATTTGAAATATCAGAAATCAAAAAAGACAGTCCGATTTTCGAAGAGATTCACAGGGAAGGGGTTTTGCTGTATGCAAGGTAAAGATAGAATTATAATCCAAAGAATAATAAACTATATAAATGAAGTCAAGGAATATGTGGGGAGCATGATTGCAGAGGAATTCTTGCAGGACAGAAAGACAATAACAGCATGTGCGTTTTCTGTTTCGCAAATCGGGGAATTAACAAAAGAAATATCTTCGGAAACACAGACGAAATATGACAATATTCCATGGCAGGCAATCAGGGGCATGAGAAATAAAATCGTGCATGACTATGAACACATAAATTTGGCGGTATTGTGGGGGACGATAGAAAAGAGCTTACCGGAGTTAAAAACCAATTTAGAAAAAATCCTTTCTGAAGATACAGAGGCAATTATGCCATTGATAAAATAATCTTCTATTCCAACTAATTACCTCGGCCATATTTCGTCATATACCACTACTTCGATGAGAGCGATGGCATACGGGTCGCCCTCTTCGGGAAATGCAAATGTTATTGTCACAATTGCCCGTCCGGGTTTCAGCCCGGTTATTTCGAAGTTCTGCGAAACAGAATATTCAAGTTCGTTTTCGTCATAATGTCCATTAACATCATAATGATCATAATGTGCGTGAACAGAACTAAAAGCAAATTCAAAAGATACGACGGAAGGGTCTGAAATCTCATACGAAAGTCTTTTTCGTCTTCCCGCATAATAGATACTTCCACCATTTGTCCCGCCCGCATATGTTTCCTTATAGGATTCATTTTGGTAGGGATACCCCGGCCATATTTCATCAAATGCCACCACTTCGATGATGTACGGGACATCATTTCCATCGGCAAAAGTTATTGTGACGGTTGCCCGCCCGGTTTTCAGCCCGGTTACTTCATAATTCTGCACAATATGATCTTCAAATTCGTCTTTATCATAGGTATGAACGCTAATTCCGGCAAATTCAAATGATACGACGGAAGAATCTGAAATCTCATACGAAAGAATTGCCGGGTTTCCGGCATAGCTGAAAGATCCGCCATTTGTCCCGCCCACAAATGTTTGTATGGAGTAATCACCATGATAGGGGCTCCCCAGCCACATTTCGTCAAATACCACCACTTCAATGGAAACAGTGGCATTCGGGTCACCATGACCCTCAGCAAATGTTATTGTCACAGTTGCCCGTCCGGGTTTCAGCCCGGTTATTTCGAAGTTTTGCGAAACAGAACTTTCCAATCCAACTTCAGCATAAATGTATAATTCGGTAAATTCGAAGGATACAACGGAAGGTTCTGAAATCTCATACGAAAGAATCGTTGGATTTCCGGCATAATAGATACTTCCGCCCCTCGTTCCACCCACATATGTTTCTTTGAAGGCATCGAATTTATCAATACTGAGATGAGTATCGGAAATTTCCAAAGGCGGCATATCAACAAAATCGCCATCGTCATTTGTTGTGGCGGCTTCGCAAGACGACAACATCATTATTGCCGCCAGGAACAGCGCGAACACGGTAGTGTGCCCCTCATTTTTCTGCATGATAATTTCCTTTGCTTTTCGTAAATAAGAATCGGCCTATCGAATAAAAAAAGTTTATTTTATCGGAAATAAATATAAATAAAAACGAGGACACAAAAAACGTAATCATGAGCAATATTATTTCGCAGTATCGCCATTTTAAAAAGAAATTGTAAGCAAAATGACTTAAATCAAACGTTTCTTGAAGATACAGCTCTTTTATGTCATACGAAAATTGTTTTATATTGCCTAAAAATAAAAGCAGGAGCAACAATATCGTTGCTGTATTATAAATCAAATATTTTTTGTTTGAGCCTAAAAAAAACGAAAGAATTATCGAAAGCAAAAAAATATAGTACGGTCCTGTCGGCGGCGAATCCCAACTGTAAGTTACGAAAAAATAAGACCTTGAACCCATTATGAAAAATAAAAAGTAGACTACATAAAATATAAAAAAACACATGACGAGTAAAATTATTGCTTTCAGTAAAAATATTATTATGCCGTGCATTATGCTTTCGAGTTTCTTGGATGACCACAAAAATAACTTAAAAAAATAGGCAAGCAAAACGCCGAAAATAATCGTTATCGAATGAATTAAGAAATATCTGAGACGGTTGTCAGGCGAAAATTGACTAATTTGGTAAAAAAACAAAAAAAACGGAACACAAAGGATTGCCGAAATGACCGGTATATAAATCCGCTTGGATTTGATATAGCCGAACACTATCATAAACGGGATAATTACTGGAAAAATCGTCGCACATACGACGCTAAGCATATCCCGCATTATAATTGGAATTGTCAACGCCCCTCTTGTTCTCTCAATATATTCGTTGAAATAACTTGAATAAATCATGTAAAATAACATGTAAAATAAAATCACAACAGCTATTATTATGGCAAAATACTGCCATATTTGAATCAATATTGTTTTTGAAAATAACTTCTTTACTTTTTTCATAAAATACCCATATTTATCATATTTAGCCGGTTGACAATTAATTTTTTTCGCTTTCCACATTTTCATTATAATTCGAGTTTATGAAATATTTGTTAATAGGCGGCTGAAATTTTTCGATTATCTCAAGTAAAATCCCCGGAACAAATTGATTTTGTACGGGAGAATTGTTTATGCGAAAAATTAAAATCAAAAAAACATTTTTAACGAAAAAGAGGTTTGTACCCAAAATGGGGTTTAACCTCTTTTACTGTTTGTCCGCGCGGCAGAATCGCCGCGACTTCGCTTCGTTTGATATATGACGCAATATATGGAAATGGACGGCACCAAAAAGGGATTACTTGCTTTCGATACAAGTTCGAATAACCGCCACGGCTTACGTTACGGCGCAAGCCGGGGCGGCTTTCAGCCAATCATCATGGCAAATACCCTCGTCGGCTCCCCGTCTATCAGTTTCCATACGCTGTAATTGCAAAAAAGCGAGGAAAAGCCATGGTTATTGGTATACTGTATGAGCTCCGCCTGCCCATCTCCTTCGATGTCGCAAATCATATATTCGGGCTTGAATGAGAGTATATAATCCGAGGTATCTCCGGTTATATCATATGAAAATATTGGACACAGCATCAGTTCTCCGTTTTCGTCGATTTGTACGGCGGAAATATATTGCGAATAAGGGAATGGGAAATCGTCGTGGGGAATGTACGCACCGTTTAGTGCGCTATAGCGTTCATGCAGCAAAATTGGCGGCTGGTCTCCTACGAAAAGAGCCGATATTGTGTACATGATGGTATTGCCGCTTGGCGGCGGATTCGGCGCAACACCCGCATCTTCTCCATACTCGCCGATTAAAATGGCGTTGCTTGAAGTCACCAAAGCGGTTTCCATTCCGTTCCAGGCGAAAGTCCACGACTCGGCAATGACCACAGGCGCGGAAAGGGGCACATCCATCGATAATGTCCCATTCAAATAAGTCGGCCATTCTATCTGCCCTTTAAAATAATCGTTCCACTCCGCCCGGTCAGGCTGGATTTCCAATGTATACTTTTCGTACACGACCTTGACCGGGAAAAAATCCCAACTTCCGTTTGAGGCTATAGAATTCATATGTTCGTTCCGGCCAAGTGCGTACATAGCATCGCCATCAATCTTGTTTATATCGTCAGCCGCAGGCGCGTTTTTCATCGCCTTTTCAAAATCTCCCGAGGTCATGTACATACTATCGGTCCTGGCAAAAGTTTTTTGCCAATTTTCTTCCGTGAATAACTGAACGCCATCTTTCATGTACGAAACCGGCAGATACAAAGAATAATGCGGCAAAACGTCCGCATCGCCACCGAACCTGACGTAAGTGACGGTTGGCGCGCCACTCATGTTTGGCGATAATTCTGCTTCGTCATTAACTATGGGCTTTAAAGTTTCATCGGCATGGTCGGCACACGACGACAGACAGAGTAGCAAGCCAAGGCATATCATAAATATTTTGTTTATCATAAATAAAATTAGCTCCTGTTGAGTTTTGAACATATCCGTATTTTCGCTCTGCACATTTTCATTATAATTCGAGTTTATGAAATATTTGTTAATAGGCGGCTGAAATTTTTCGATTATTTCAAGCAAAATCCCCGGAACAAATTGATTTTTTTTACGTCCAATTAAGCAAATCAAAATTAATTTTGTACGGGAGAATTTTTTTATGAAAAAACTGTTTGTTTTATGCGCGGCGCTACTGGCTTTCGCTCTTATACTCGCATCGGGCTGTTCGGTGGAATACGACTCTTACGACGGGGGCCCAAATCAAAATGAAAAACTCGAAGAAAAACCGGCGCGCCGCGCCTCCGGCGATTATATCGCCGCCGACAAAGCCGCGGGAACAATGGAAGCGGGGGCGATATACGACTACGATGCGGAAAGTTACGGATATAACTACGCTCCGTCGCCTGCGGCGGAGGCGCCGGGCGGAGGCGATTACTTCACGTTTTTGTCGAATCTGCCCCCGGAGAGAAAAATAATCCGCGACGCGAACCTCGTGATGGAGGTCGAGTCGGCGGAAAGGGTTTATGACACCATACTTGTCAACGTCGCGAAATTCGGGGGATATGAAGCGGCCAGGGATATGCGTTCGGGCAGCGGCAACTACATGGCGGTAAACGCGACCCTGAAAATACCGTCCAACAATCTCGATATGTTTTTAAACGAAATAAAAAAAGAGGGCGCCGTTCTGACTTCGACGGTTTCGTCGTCGGATATAACGGACGAATATTTCGACTCGCAGACAAGGCTCGGGACACTCGAGAAGACCCTGGCGAAATACTATGAGTTTTTGGAAAACGCGAAAGACGTCGACGAACAGCTGAAAGTCGCGAGGTATATAAGCGACATAACAAACGAGATAGAGCAGATAAAGGGCAGGGTAAAACGCTGGGATTCGCTCGTCGATTATTCGACTGTCACGCTTTATCTGTACCGCCCCGCAGACCCCGAGCCGGAGGAGACCACCGAACCCGCGACGGAGCCGGAGACGACGGAGAGGGTCGTCGAATGGTCGGCGATATCCGGAGACGATATGAGCTTTAACATAATGCAGGGTATAGCGGACACATGCAGCGCGATTTTGAGGATTTTTCAAAATCTGGTCACGTGGCTTATCACGGCGTCCCCGGTTTTGATACCGCTTGCAGTCGTTTTGTTTTTGATAATCAGATACGCCAGAAAGAAAATCCGCGAAAAGAAAAACAATAAAAAAAGCGGCGATAATAACGATAACGGAAATATTTAGTTTTCACATCGTCATCACGGCGGCCTCGATTTTTTGGAACATGCCGAGCTCCCGTTCGTGGCAGGTGAAAATAAATACCTGGGTTTTTTTCGCGATAGCGGCAAGCACCCTGAGAAGGTTTTCGAGCCGGCCGGAATCCAATTTCAAAAACGATTCGTCGCAGACAAAGGGGGGCATTTCATCCTCGAAGAGCAGCTCCAGAAGCGCCATCCTGAGACAAAGGTAGGCCGCGTCCCTGGTCCCCGCGGAAAAATATTCTATCTCCCGTTTTGCCGAATCTTCCGTTATCTCAAGCCCCAGTTCCTTGTCTGAGATCAAATCCTCGTATTGCCGCCCGTTATCGTTTTGAAGAGACTGCCTGCGGATTCGCTGAGCCTCGGCGCCAGGCTGTTTTTCAACTCATTGCACGAATAGGCGAGCGTTTCTATGGCCAATTTCAAAGCGTTGTGTTTTGTGGTGAGTTCTTCTATTTTCTCGTCGAGAAAATCGATCTGGCTCTTTAAGATGACCGGGTCGGGCAGTTTGGCGGAAACCGCCGCTATGTTTTTTCCTATGTCGTTCTCTTTTTCGCGCATACTCTCGGTGGCCTTTGACAAAAAGTCCATTTCCCTGTTCAGCTGCTTTTCGTCGTAGTTGGGTTTTCGCGCGGCGGCGGCGAGTTTTCTCAGCGCTTTCTCGTCGGTATTTTCGAGCAGTGCGTCGAGTTTTGCCTTATGCTGCATGTGGTTTGCCCGGGATTTTTGTATTTCGTCCGCCGCCTCGGAGGCGAGGTTGGCGTATTTTAAGAAATCTTCCGCCCTTTTGTCGTCGGACTCCGGGGTCCGGTTCCATTTTAAAAGCAGCTGCCTCGCCTTTGAATATATTTCGTCGACCTCTTTTTCGGCGGCGAAAACTATTTTTTCGTACTCGTCCAAATCGCTGCGGAGTATCTCGAGCTGCGCTTCGGTGTCGGGATAGTCGTCGAGCACATAGGCGAAATCCGTTTCGTTTTTAAAATCAAACGACGAGTACAATTCCTCTATTTTTTTCTTTTTCTGCTTTTCGGCGGCGGCGCAAATAAACGCCCCGGCGGCAAACAGCGCCGCGGAGGCGAAAATCATCGGATTTTCGAATATGTTCAAAAAGAACAAAAAAGCCGAGAGCGCCGCGGAAAAAAGCACTAAGGTGATGCATATTATCTTCAAATGCCCGAACATGCCCGAGCTCTTTTTGAGCCCCGTGTACTCTTCGCCCACATCCTCGATTCCGCCGGCGTTTTCTATTATTCTGAAACTTTGGTTTTTTTCCAGGGCGTCCTTGTATTTTGCCAGCGACAAATTGCGCTGTTCCGAGTGGGCCATGAGTTTTTCTTTTTTTTCGGCCAGCTGTCCCGCCAACTGGGTGAGGCTGCGCGAAAAGTCCATGTCGGGTATAAAATCCCCGTGGGCGTGTTTTGCCGTAACCCGTTCGGCGTTGTCCCTCAGCTTTTCGACCTGACCTCTCACGTTTTCGATCCGCTGAAGTTCCTGGCTGGCGTTGTACGCCTTGTAATTTTCGAGCTCATCGTTGAGCTCGTTTCTTTTCGCGTTGTTGGACAGCATCTTTTCTTCGAGCTCCTTCATCATCCCCTCCATGCGGAGCAGTTCCTTCTGGTCGTTTACGGAATTTTCAAAGAATTTTTTGAGCTTGTCCCGCTTGGCGGCGAGGGTCGCCACGGATCCCCCGCTCCCGTCTTCGAGAAGCAGGATATTCTTCGCGTCTTTCAGGCGCTGGAGGGTTTTTTGGGTGTTGAGGTCCTCGTCGGCTGTGAAAAGTATGTTCTGTATCATGCCGGCGAGGTCCTCTCCGCCTATTTCGCTTGTTTCGAACTGTTTCAGAAAAGCGGTTTTCGTGAAAACCTCCTCGTTCATTTTGAAAAAAAACTCACCGGGTTCCTCTTCGTTTGGAAGAGTTATGTTGGTGCTCAGGTCTATCACCCTGGTTTTGTCGCTCGCAGCTTCGGAATATTCGCGCACAATCTTGTATTTTCTGTCTTTGTAATGCACTATTATGCTGCCTGCCACCTTGTTGGTATTCCATGGCGTGTACAATTTTTTTTCGTTTTTGCCGAGCGGCCCGTTTGCCCCCGCATACCCGAAAAACATGAATTTTATAAAGGCGGCGAGCATCGATTTTCCGGATTCATTGGGGCCGTAAAACACATTTATTCTGTTGTTTATCGCGAAATGCACGTTTTTGAGCATTCCGAAACTTTCTATATCTATTCTCTCGATAAGCATAAATTTCTATCTTTCTAAAAATCGATGATATTGAGCCCGATAAAGGCGTTGAAACCGTACTGCAGCGCGAACCGCGCCTCCTCGCGCTCTTTCGGGTTCTGGGAATTCAATTTCCCCTCCAATTTTCTGTAAAAAATCCCTTTGACCGTCTTGTCGTAGCGCAGGGTGTTGGCGTCTATATACGGCGTGGCCTTGTTTTTTACCTGAATAAAATTGAATCCGGTGAATTTTTCCTCTATGGAACGCGGGTTGAAAATGAACCCGGGGCGTATCATCCCCGTCAGTTCGACTTTCAGGGCGGTTTCCTCCTGAAAATTCGCGGCGGCCACCCTGATGGATTCTATCACCTGGTTTTCGGTCACGTGCTGGGATATGTCGACTTCTATGGTTTCGTACTTTCTGCGCGAAAACTTCTGGGTTTTCAAATCGAACACGTCTTTGTCTATTTCGCCGTACATCGCCCCTCTGTATCCGGGCTCGTGGAAACCCCGCCCCACTAAGCAGCCCGGATATGAAAAGTGCGTCTCGCCGATTTTTAAAACGCCCGTCACGTCGTGGAGATGCCCCAGGGCGATATAGTCAAACCGGCTTTTGCCCACATCGGCTTTTGTCACCGGGCAGTACTGCGAATCCGGCGCGCTTATGTCCCCGTGGCCCACGAGTATATTCAGCCGGTTTTGATTCTGGGGCTTTTTGTTGGCGAAGGGGTTGACCAAAAGGGTGTTCGAAGTAAACGCGTAGCCGTAAATATCCGCGTTCAATTCGGGGATTTCTATTTTCGTCAAATCGTTGGATTTGAAAATATGCACGTTTTCGGGCCATTTCATCTGTTTGTAAGGGCTTTTGGCGTGATACGGGTCGCTGTCCCCGGGGGAGATGAAAAAACGGCAGTCCGGATATGAGGCGAGCTCCCGCGATATCAGGCTCGCCGTGTCCTTGGATATATACTCGTCGTCGAACAGATCGCCGGCGATGAGAAATATTTTCGCCCCGTAATTTCTGGCGTGCATCACAAGCGACGAAAAAGCGCTCCGAAATTCCAACCGCCGCATCTCCGCGTTGAGCGGGTCGCTCAAGGCGAACGGCGAATCAAAATGCACGTCGGCGCAGTGGACTATTTTTATCATCGAAACTCACCTCCTCCTCTTTGCTTCTTGCCGCGGGTTTTCATTTGGCGGATGCCTTGGCGAATTCCTTGGCCGCCTTTTCGCCCTTTTCGATGTAAATTTCCGCGCATTCGAGCCCGGCGTCGTTTTCTTCATACTTGTCCGTGAAATAATAATCCGCGAAAAAGTTCAGATACTCTATGAATGTATAGTCTATTTTCGTTATGCCCACGGGCAGGTCGTTGTATCTCTGGAAAATCTCGACTGCCGTCACCGTTTTTCCCGTACATTTGCTTGAGACGTCTTCCGGAAGGATATACCCGATGGCGCAAAGCCTCTGGTTCAGCGCCAAAACCGCGTCGTTGTCCGCGTTTGCTTTTATTTGGCGGCAGTTTACGAAATTCAGCTGCCCGAAAGCTTTTTTCTCCGATTTCACGTATACGGGCGATATTTTTATGTCCGGTTCGATCCCGATGCCGTGATATGCCGTGTTGTGCGCCGAAAAAACCTCGATGGCCGTGATCGCCGCCAAGTCCCCGTTTGAAAGCGCCTCAAGGGACTGCCCGATCCCTTTTCCGAAGGTTTTTTCCCCTATGATGACCGCCCCGCTCACCTCGCGCATCGACAGCGCGAAAAGCTCGGCTGCGCTGGCGGTGTCCCCGTCGACAAGTATGCAGATTTTATCGAAAGCGGCCCCGTGGCCCGAAGACTTCAGACTTTCGGTTTGGCCGTTTTTGTCAGTTTCGTTATACAGCACAATTCCTTCCCCGACCACGAACATATTCAGGCTCTCGAGCATGTTCCCGATGTAGCCGCCGGGGTTTCCGCGCAGGTCTATTATGATGTTCTCATATTCGTTTTCCTCGAGAAACTCCAAAATCTGGTATATATCGTAAAACATATACTCATCCAAAAAATCATCTATTTTGATCAAGGCGGTCTTAGTCAGCTCGTCGGGATAAAACGATACCGACTGTACGAATACGACATCCCTGTGCATGGTGAACGTCAGGGTTTCTTCGCCGCGTTTTACCGTCATATTGACTTCATCCGGGCATACCGCCAAAAAGTGCGAGACCGCATTCACTCCGAAACTCTCGAAATTCACGCCGTTTATTGCCATGATCTCGTCCCCCCCGCGGATCCCGGCTTCGGCAGCCGGCGATTCGTCGAAAACGCGGTTCACCACGGCATGATATTTGATCCCGTTGACTACCCTCTTTCCGTCAAGCACTATGCCGAAGCCGTGGTACAGGCCGGAAAAGAGTTCCCCGGAGGTGGTTTCCGGATAATATCCGCCGTAGGGGTCAAAAGCAGTCAGGAGCGCATTGCCGAAATACGGGACCATGTCGGGATTGTTTATCAAAAAATTTCTGAGCATGACCACAATCGCCTCTTCACGGGTCAGATCATACAGGGAAATTTCGAGGTATATATCGAGCAGTTCGTCTATGGTCGGCTCTATTTCCCAAATCGGTTCGGTTATTTCGCCGTAGCCGAAAACAAAAGACTGCGCTCCGAGCATAAGGCAGAGCAGCGCGCATACGGCAAATTTCGCAAAATTATTAAACGCCTTGTTTGTTGTCAATCTTTTTTTCATCACAATTTCTCCCTATAGTTTTTATTCTGTTTTTTACTTTTTCCGGCTGCCTGTTTCGCCTGTACGGAATACGAAACCATTTCCGCGGGGACGCCGTTTATCTCCGTCGTGTAGACCATGCAAAGCTGCCCGCCTGAAAGGTTTATAGTGTTCACAAATCCGCTTCCGCTTGCGGCCGTCACCATTTTGATATCGGATCCGACGCGCTCGATTGCGACTCTTTTGCCTTTTTCGAGCGCGAACCACTCGTCGAAAAAATTTTTCCTGTGGAAAGTTATGATATCCCTGTTGTTTTTGCAAAACGCAATGCGCACGTACGACCCTTCGATCCCCGTCATTTCGGTTTCGTCGTATGTTATGTCAAACATACCGTCCTTTGTCAGCCTTATGAAGCCCGGCGCGTTAAAATCGTACTCCACCTTGCTCATTTTGAATACTTCGCTGTTATATACATTGTTCAGCTGCAATATATCCCTGATTTCCTGGTCGTCGTCATATTGTTCCCAGTCGTCCTCCCCGAGATCGTCATCGGGAGCTTCTCCGTATAAAACGCCCTCGACGTATTCCTTGAAGTTCTCAAAAGCGGCGAGCCCTTCGATATTTTCGATATTTTCGATGAGTTCGGCGCGTTTTGCCTCTCTTGCCCCTTTCTCCGCTTCGCCGTTTTTTGGTACAGGGTCCTCTGTTTGGCTTGACAGGCGGCTGTAAAAAACGTTCTGCCCGATTTGCTCGCGGTTTGATTGCATTATCATTTCTTTCTGATAATTTTTGAGCATTTCCGTTTCGCTCGGGTTTCCGAAGCGCACGAACCTGCGGTATCTTTCGGGCATGTCCTCGACTTTTTCCTTTGCGAGGATGCCGCCCGAATAATTGTTGATAAACCAAAGTTTGGATATATAGCTCGAATTCTGGTACACAGCCGGCTCCCCGCCGAAACCGAAAGCGCCGGCCGCCCCGAGAAGATATTCGCGGCTGGCCAAATCCGTCCGAACTATTTTTATTTTTAAATCAAATTTTCCGGCTTCCGACTTTGTTTCGCCGCCCAAATCTACGCACCTCCCCCAAAATTTAAAATCATAACCGCAATTTATATATCATATCAGATTTTTTACAAATAATCAATCGTTAATTATAAATTTATTTCGGGGAATTTTTTAAAATTTTTCTATATCGATCTTTGTGACGCCGCCGCTTATGTCAAATCCCAAAAAATTTGAAGCTATACGCGAAAAATTGAGCGCTTCGTCGCTGACGTATATGAGAGGCGCCCCTTTGGTTTCCGGAGTGTTTGAAAGGTTTCGGGCTTCGAGCTCTTTTTTTAACACATGCACCGCTTCGAGCCCCACGTCGATCAGCTCCGTATTCACGATTTCGCCGATCGTGTTTTTTATAAACGGATAATGCGTGCAGCCCAGCACCAACGAGGACAAATTCAAATTTTGAAATTCGCCCAGATATCTCCTCGCGGCGAGTCTTGTTATTTCGTCCCCGTCCAGATGCCCGCATTCGACAAGCGGCACAAACAGCGGGCAGGCTTTTGCGTAAACTGTGCAGTTCTCATCCAATCCGGAGATGTATTTTTTATAGGCCCCCTTCGTTATCGTGGCCTCGGTCCCGATCACGCCGATTTTTTTGTTTTGTGTTTTGCGCGCGATGCCGACCGCTTTTACGCACGCCGCCTCGACGACGCCGATCAGCGGGATATCCGAAAAAGTCTCCTTCAGATAATCCATAGCCACACCCGACACGGTGCCGCAGGCGACAAGCACGATTTTCGTGTCTTTGCTTTTTAAAAAACTCACGGCCTGCCGCGCGTATTTTTGGATTATATCATAGGAGCGGCTGCCGTAGGGCACCCTGCCCGAATCGCCGAAATACACTATATTTTCGCCCGGGAGCATTTTTACCGCTTCGCGCACCGCGCAAAGCCCCCCCAGCCCCGAATCGAAAATGCCTACCGCCCGTTTGTCCATTTGAAATCCTCCAACGCCATTTTCGCGATTTTATCGCATAAGTCCACATATGATATGCCCGCCGCCGCGGCCTCTTTGGGCAGCAGGCTATTTGGGGTCATCCCCGGAAGCGTGTTCGCCTCGAGGCAGTATATGCCGCCGTTTCTGCCCAGGATGAAATCGATCCTCGAATAACTCCCGAGCCCCAATATTTTATGTACCCGCAGGGCTGTTTTCTGCATTTGTTCCGCGATATCCCCGTCTATTTCGGCGGGGCATATCTCTTTTGTAATCCCGGGCTGATATTTGTGCTCATAATCGAAAAAATCCCCGTCCGGAATTATTTCAATGGGCGGAAGTGCCCCGCCGTCCAGAATGCCGACTGAAAACTCCCTTCCGGCTATCATTTTTTCGATCATTATCTTTTTTTCGTATTTTTTCGCGCATTCGAGCGCGCGGATATATTCTTCTTTGTTTTCGGCGATTGAGACCCCGACGCTCGAGCCGCAGCTGCAGGGCTTTATCACAAGGGGAAATTCCATGCCGATGTTTTCATCTGTTCCCTCTCCCGTTATTTTCCAGTCCGGCGTTAGGATTTGGTTGGAAACCATCAGAGTTTTGGCCAGATCCTTGTCCATGGCGACGAGCGAGCCCATGTATCCCGTGCCGGTGTATGCGATCCCGAAAGAATCGAAGACCGCCTGCAGTTTGCCGTTTTCGCCGATGTCGCCGTGGAGCGCCAAAAACGCCAAATCAGATCGCCGGCACAGCTCTATCACATTTTTGCCGATCAATGAATTGTCATTGTCCGAATCTCTTCTTATTTTCTCCAGATCGGGCTCGCGCGGGGGAACGGCGTAAGCGTATTTTCCGTTTGTTTTCTTTAACTTTTCGCCCGTGTACAGATCAATCAGGCATACATCATACCCCGCTTCGGCGAGCGCGTTGGCTATTTCGGCGCCTGAGGAAAGCGACACGTCGCGCTCGGGGCTCAGCCCCCCGGCGATTACCGCGATATTCATAAAAAACCATCCCCTTGAATTTATTTGAATTTATTTGCCGTATTTGGCCTTTTGGTCCTGTACCATTTTCATTATGGAGGGGATTTCCTCCTCCATCACTTCCTTGAAATACCCTTCGTAGTCATAGGTCAGATTTTCGAAGGGGCGTTCTTTTATGCCCTTTATATACCCCTCGACCAGCTCGAAATCCTTTTCGTAGCAGTGCATGGAGTTGGAGCGGTGGGTGTATGTGCCCGTTTTCACGCCCAGGGCGGCCGCCGTTTTTTCCTGGAGGCGTATGAGGGCGAAGGCGTTGTAGAAGAACGCCTCGGCGAGGTCGTTGCTCCGGAACAGAATCTTGCAGTGCAGCTCGCCGCCGCGTA